>JAJYNT010000255.1 GCA_021786215.1 Chloroflexota bacterium
CGGTAAACCCGGAATCGCTGGACTTGAGCGCCCAGTGGCAGTAACGAAGAGATGCTTCGCTGGCGCTCAGCATGACATGGTGCAGGATGTCCTGTTTCCGCAAGCCGCCGTACACTGCCGGGAGTGACCTCTTACCCTTCTTTGGTCCGCATGTTGCTGAGCTTTCCCTCCGCTCTACTGTGGAGCGGGCAGTCAAATGGCGTTGACGAGGAGTAGACACGCAATGTGAGAACGCCAACCCTGTGGCCCACTCCACCGGGGTAGCTACCGTCCGGGGAGTTCCCGCGGCGGATGATCTGGAGGCTGCTGCGGCAGCCTCCTCAGGTCAAGATAGGTGCGAAGTTCATAGTAGGCCATCATGACCGCCAGGAGGATCCCGATCCAACCGTCGCGGTAGCCTTCCCACAGAACGTATCTCCGCCAGAATTGCCGCCAGGGCTGGAGCAGATAGTTCTGAGGTTTGATCCGAATGCCTCGGCGGAACTGGTCCGCGGCCTCCATCGAGGCGTACAGCCGCTGTCTGTCACAGAACTCCCCCAGGGAGGTGTAGTTGTAGTGGATCAGGGGGTTCTGGAGGTATCCCTGCTCTCCCCTGAGATCCACCAGTTCGTGGACGGCACGATCCTCGCGGTAGCTCGCATCTGCCACCCGCAGCAGGCGCAACTGGTAGTCGGGGCTCCAACCACTGTGGCGAACCCACCGACCGAATATGATGTTCTTCCGAGGGATCCAGTAACCGGCGACCCTTGCGTCGCCTGCGTCCACGATGGCCCTTACCTCCTGTGCCAGTTCGGGGGACACCACCTCGTCATCGTCGACGAACAGCAGCCAGTCCGTGTTGGCCTCCTTCAAGGCGGCGTTGCGCTGGCGGGCAAAGTCCGCGAACTGTCTGACTCGCACTCGAGCCCCCCGGCGGGACGCGATTTCCGCGGTGCCGTCCATAGTGCGGTCGTCCACGACTACGAGTAGGTCATCCGCCCAGGCCATGCTGGTCAGGCAACGGTCGATAGTCAGAGCCGCATCGCGGGCGATGACAGCGCCGCAGAGTGTGGTCAACTCAGAGGCTCCAAATAGTGTGATATGCCCAGAGTCTTCGCTCCAGCTCATCCCTTGAGATCTGACCCCGATGCGCCTGCCAGCGTGCTCTGGCGATCTCTCTCGCGATGCCGAGTCGCGTGATGGCCCTATGGGCGGCCACGAACGCCGGGGAGTAATGCTTGCGAAACAGACGGTACCGGCTCTTGTGAAGTTCTACCAGCATTTTTTCTCGAAACTGCCGCGAGCTCTGGGCGGCGTGGTGGATCACTCGCGCCGAGGGGACCTGATAGATTTGCCATCCGGATCTCTTGGCCCGCATACACCAGTCGATCTCCTCGCAGTACATAAAGAACGCTTCGTCGAGTAGGCCCACCTCTTCGAGGGTCTCCCGTTTCATCATTATGGCTGCACCCAGGGGGTGATCGATCGGAAATGGTGTGTCCCCGCCCCGTATCGGGTATCGACCGTTCAGGCGAGAGTCGATCAGCTGGTGGTTCATCGGGAAGAAGTCGAACAGGCTCATCCACAAGGTTGGAAAGCGAAAGGCGGCGTGTTGATGCCGACCATCGGGGTAGACCAGTGCAGGCCCTACCGCTCCGACCGATGGATGGGTTGTGAGGAAGCCCGCCATTTGGACCAGTGCACTATCCAACAACTCGGTGTCCGGATTGAGCAGAAGCAGCAGTTCGCCCCTGCTCTCGCGCAATCCCGCGTTGGAGGCTCGCGCGAAACCGGCGTTCGTGCCCAACCGAATCAGCCGCACCCCGGGAAACTGCTCCGATACCATCTCGGCGCTTCCATCCTTGGAATCGTTGTCCACAACCAGCAGCTCGATTGGGATCGGCTCGGGCGTTGAAGGGGATTGGAGCTGGGCCGGTCCGTATGTAGCGGCCGCCCAAGCCTCTGGGATTCGGTGGGCTGGGTTATCGAAGACGGAGAGAAGGCATCTTCGCAGCAGTTCTCTGGTGTTGAAGGAGACTATGACGATGGAGAGAAGGGGGAGTTGCATCTCCGGCCGATCTCCAATGCTGTTGGCTTTCACGAGAAGGGAATTGAAAACGCAGCTTGCCGGACGCGGAGAGCTGCCGGCAAGCTGCGCAAAGTTACCCTGCACTAGCCGCGAGTGGATTCTTCGAAGCTGAGGCCCACCATGTTGCCCAGCTTCGTGAGGTCGCCAACCACGGCATCGCTGAGAGGAACCCCTTTTTCGCGTCGCTCGGCCTCGGTCAGGTACTCCGGCTCACCGGCCACCATGATCTTGGTGAAACCCTTGCCCAGGGGCTGGGCCTTCACCTCGCGAATCATCGCGTCCATCTCAGCCTTGAACTCCCTGGCCGGCCGGAACCGATCGATCCGGATCGCGCCCAGGAAGTGGCCGACCGCCTGCGGCTTGTTGGGGTTGTTGTACAACTCCCCGATGTGGGGCCCGAATGGACCACCCGCCAGTATGCCGGCCAGAATGTCGATGGCGAGAGCCAGTCCGAAGCCCTTGTGTCCCCCGAGGGGAAGGACGGCACCCTCAAGGGCCGCCCTTGCGTCGGTGGTGGGCTCCCCATCCACGTTCATTGCCCAGGTGGGTGGGATTGGCTCGCCCTTCTTGGCCGCGAGGATGATGGCACCCCGAGCCGACACGCTGGTAGCCATGTCCAGGACAAACGGCTTCTCCTCGCCGGCTGGGACCGCGATCGCGAGCGGATTGGTGCCGAGGAAGCTCTTCTTGCCACCCCATGGAGCCATGAGCGGAGGCGCGTTGGTGATGGAGAAGCCGATCATGTCGTGGTCCAGGGCCATCATGGCGTAGTAAGCCGCGGTGCCGAAATGGTTCGAGTTGCGCACCGTGACGAAGGCGATTCCCGCCGACTCGGCTTTAGCCAGGGCTAGCTGCATCCCAGCTGTCCCGACCACCTGACCCAACCCGTTCTGGCCGTCGAACACCGCCGTGGAGCCGGTCTCAGCCACAATGCTGCCGGAGGCTCGACCGTCCATCAGTCCGGCCCGGAGCCTCTCCACGTAGATCGGCAGCCGAGTCACCCCATGGGTGTCAACCCCACGGAGGTTGGCGGCCAACAGCGACTTCGCCACGGTTTGGGCGTGTTTGTGAGGGACATCCACCTTCTCGAGAACGGAGGTGCAGAATGCCGCCAGCTTTTCGCTATCGAATCGGCGTCCGGAATCTTCCATCAGACGGATCCTCCTCGTAACAAGGGGTCAAAATAGGGGACCGGCGAAGCTTGAGTCTTCCCGGTCTCTTGAGGCCGACCTATGATAGCACGCCGCCGCTCGTCCCGTCAGCCGACGCTCCCAGGACTAGCTCCCTCGTTCCATTACGAGGCGTATCTGCCGTCCATGCTATACTGCGCCGGCCACGTTTCTCGTGTCGCAATGCATCGACGGTGGACGGACACGCCCGGTCGGTCGACCTGCACTTGAAGGAGTACCAGTTCTTGTGGAGACGGTAGCCGCCGAGAAGTCTTTGCCCAAGGAGAAGGTCGGGGCTGGGCATGGAATTTCACCGGCTCAGGTGGCCCTGCTGCCCGATCTTCTTGCCCTCATGGCCTACGCCGGGACGACCGTTCTTTTCTTCTGGCGGATCGTAGGGGATGGACTCGTTCCGGTAAGCTACGATCTTCTCAGCTACTTCTATCCCTACAAGCTGCTCTTGGCTGAGATGGTGCATCGGGGTGAACTTCCCCTATGGAACCCTTTCATCTTTATGGGAGCGCCGCTGATAGCCAATATTCAGGCGGCGGCTTTTTATCCTCCGGATCTGCTCTTCTACCTCTTGCCGGTGGTGGATGCCCTTCGGTACAGTGTGGTCCTTCACATCTATCTGGGTGCCGCTTTCACCTACCTGTTTGCTCGAGTGTCTCTCCGGCTGTCTCCAGCGTCCGCGTGGGTTGCCGGGGCAGTCTTCGGTTTCAGCGGCTACCTTGGGGCCCAGGTGGACCATCTCAATCAGCTCCACTCCGCGGTGTGGCTTCCGGTCCTTCTGCTTTGCCTGGAGAGGAGCGTCAGCAGGAGAAGTCTAGCGGCTTCCGCTGTGGGTGGTCTGGTGGTGGCTGTGCAACTGCTGGCGGGGCACACCCAGCTGACGTATTACTCCGGATGGGCGCTGCTATTCTTCGCCCTCTTTCTTACCATAACAAGCGAAGCTCATGGCTGGAACAGATCTGTTCCACTCGCATCCCTGGCCCTCATGGGGGTCCTCGGCGCTGCGGTAGCTGGGGTGCAGCTGTTGCCTACGCTCGAACTGGCCACGCAGTCCTATCGCTCGGGTGGCGTTCCTTTCGCTGATGCGGTTCGGTTCTCCGTGCAGCTTCCCGACCTCACTGACAGTGTCCTGCCTCTTTACAGCTACGTGCCATATGTGGAGGTGATCGGCTACACTGGAGTAGTTGCGTTGGCACTGCTCCCCGCCGCGCTGGTTCGCCGGCAGCGCCCAGCCTTTCAGTGGTTCTTCGCGGGCCTCGCATGTATGGCCCTTCTCCTGGCCGTTGGAAACGGAACACGAATCTACGGATGGCTTTACGACCTGGTTCCGGGATTCGACCTCTTCCGTGCGCCCGCTCGCTGGCTGTTCCTATTCAATTTTTCGGTCTCGATTCTGGTAGGGATGGCATTGCAAAACCTGCGGTCCAGTTTGCCCGAGGAGCACTTAGGTCGCTGGTTAGGGGAGTATTCCTTGTTCTTTTTGGCCGGTGTGGCGTTGCTGGTCGGGCTCAGATTCTGGCTCGGTGGCCAGGGCAAGGAATTGAACCTGCCCGCTCCTCGAACTGTGCTCACCTGGGGGCTGTTTGCCGGCGCAGCCATGGCGCTCTCTCTGGCGGTGCGCGCTTGGCCGCACTCTCGCATCTTGCCTGCGCTACTGATGGCACTCCTGTTGACCGAACTGTTCGTTGCGAAAGAGCCGCAGGCATACAACCACCCCGTTCCGAGGTCGCTCTTCACCGATGCCCGGCCGCTTTACAGCCGGCTTGAGGCGCTTTCCCCCTCCAGGGTGCTGAGCCTCGTTCGAGAGCCCCCGTCTCTGGCCGATGAGGGGCAGTTGAGAGCCCGTCTTTCTGGGACTCTGTCGAAGAGCGATCTGAACAGCTACCTGCAGTTCACGAAGATGGAGGATGCCCTCACTCCTGATGTGCCGATGGCCTTCGGCCTGAAGAGCATCGATGGCTACGACGGTGGTCTGCTGCCGACCGGCCTGTATGCGGAGTTGAAGCGAGTGCTTGTAGGAGATCAGAACTACAAACCCGACCTGACGCTGCAAGCCGAGGCCTCGACGGTGCCCTCCAGCCGGCTTCTGGGTGAGTTCGGCGTGAACTATCTGATCCTGGGCGCGGGGCTTGGAGCCTGGGACGCGGGCTGGCAGGAGATGCCGTCGGCGGAGGCAGATGGAATGAAGGTCCTTCGCAACACTCAGGCCCTCCCTAGAGCCTTCGTCGTGCACTCGGCCAGAGTGTTTCACCAGAACAAAGACCAACTGAACGCGCTTCGCAGCCTGGATCTCCGAAAGGTCGCGGTGCTGGGAGATGATATCAGCTTCCAGCCACCGACGGGCCAGGGCAGTGACGACGTGCGGATCTCCCGGGATCTGGGAGGGGAAGTGGACGTCTCTGCCTCTCTCGGTGAGCCCGGCTTCCTGGTGTTGGCAGATTCCTACTATCCTGGCTGGAAGGCCTACGTGGACGGCCGAGAGGTGCCGCTGTTGAGGGCGGATTACGCGGTGCGAGCGGTCCAGCTTGGGCCCGGCCAGCATCAGGTGCGTTTCGTCTACGAGCCGTCTTCCTTTCGGCTTGGGTTGATCCTCTCCCTGGTCGGCCTCCTGGCCACGGCCGGATGCCTTTTCCTCTCG
>JAJYNT010000274.1 GCA_021786215.1 Chloroflexota bacterium
AAAGCAATCTCATGGGCGTGCACTCATTCACGGCGGCCTTAACCTCAAGTGAATGGTTACCCCTCGCCAAAGTTACCTCAGGCTCTTCGCTGGCTCCCGCGATGCGATGGCCGTCTACGATCAGTTCGGCGCCCCTAGGTCCATCAAGCCTCAACCGATACCGCCCGTAGTCCGGAGCCACCAGCGTGCCCTCCCACAGAGTGAAGAATGGGGGCTTGGGCAAGCCTGGAGTGCTCCACTCGGTGGCTGGATAAGGTAGCCGTTCCCACAACACCGGGCTTCCGGTGCCGTCGACATCCCCGAAGTAGCTGGCGGTCACCCCCTCCAGAGCCTCAATTTGAGACCGCGGTACCATGGCGCTGTAGAGAACGATGTTATCCCCGTCCGGGGAGCGGTGCGCCTCCACGTCCGCCTGAGGATACAGAGTGCGCAGCAGCGCCACGGACTGAGTCTGGTATGGCTGCAAGAATACGGCGACATTCTTGCTGTCTCCCAACGGAAGCTGGGCCGTCGGGGAAAAGCTAGACAAGTTCTTCCGCCCGCTGAGAAACTCGATGGTGGGATGGTCGACGAAGGTTTCGTCGAGATAGACGTCATAATCCGGACCCAATCGTTTGACCTGGTTGCCGACAATTGTCTCGCCCGCCGAATAGGCGCTCCAGGAGGAGAAGTTGCCGGCCTGCTGGTCGAAGTAGCGATCGTAGTTCGTCGCGGCCGCCCCCAGCAGAAGACCCACCACCGCCAGGGTCACAACTGGCATGGTCAGCTGGTGGGTATTCAGTCGCCCGACAGCAACATCCAGTCGTAATGCTCCCAGATCGAACTCAGACAATCGCTCCCAAAGGCCCACCACTGGCAACGACGCCAAGATCGCCACCACGGTTACCTCGTCGATGGTACGCAGGCTTTGCGGCGCCTCGAAGGCCAGGGAAAAGACGCCGCCAGAAAGCATCACCAGCCACCAGATCAGGAGAAAGAAGTAATGCGAGTGCCTCACCTTTCGCAGGGCTATCAGCAAACCGATGGCAAAAAGGGCTCCCGTAACCTGGTCCAGCATTGGAGCTTTAGGAAGATTGTGGCGACCGTTGGAGTCACCCTGGTAGAGAAACATCCCCAGATGCTTGCGCAGGTTGTCGATTAGCGGAAGGTAGGAGTGATCGTGGATCACCTCTTTGAAGATAGTCACCTGGTCAGTTCGAGCGAAGAAATCTGCAGGATGGAGGTAGGCAAATTGAACTAACGGGCTGATGGTAATCAAAGTTGTCACACCAAGAACGACGAGGCCGACCAGTTGGCTCCGAAGGAACCGGCCACGCTCCGCCGCCAAGCGATGAATCAGAAACAGAATGAGCACCAATGGAACCAGTCGGGTCGTGTAATACATGTTGGCGCCCAAGCCCAACACGGTCCCCGCTAGGGCGAAACAGGTGAGACTTCCAACCCTGAGGCCACGCAGGAGGAGGAAAGCCGCTAGAGCGTCAAACGTCACCGACCAGATGGAGTTGAATGCGATCCGACTGAAATCCACGTGCCACGCCATAACCGCGAGCAAGAACGCCGAAACGATCGCGACGCGACGTCCGAGCAGCTCTCTAGCCAGCAGGTAGATGGCTACGATTCCGATCAGTCCACCGACCACCGCCGTCATTCGCAGCCCCAGCGCAGACGGTCCAAAGAGATGGACGAATGGGATCGCGAAGTACCAGAAGAGGGCCGGCTCCTGGGCCATGGCGGCCACGTACACCGGACGATACGACGGGTCGTTCATGATGTGGAGGATCTGCAAGCCGCTATAGGCCTCATCCCACCAAAGACCGAAGGGCAGCGAATCGATGCGAAAGAGACGAAAGGCGGCGCCGACCAGCAGGACGGCGCCCAGACCGGCCGCGTCGTTCAGGTTCCAACCCTTCAAGGACCACGATCTCGGTCGTCCAACTACCAGCCAGACGGTCAATGGTGCGCCTATCACGCTGGCAGCATACAGTAGCCACGCTACCGACGGGTTGGCATTGGCGGCGAAGAGGCGGAGAGCCAGCAGGCTTGCAGCAACGACAAGGATCGCCGTCACGAAGACCGGCCGGGTAAGCCGCCAGGAGATCAGCCGCGAGCGGCCTCCAGGGTCCTGCAGCGGAGCAGCTACGGACGAGACATCGAGAAAACGAGCGCTCAGGGTCAGCGCAACGGCGTACAGCAACAGTCCATCGAACAGATACTCGTGGCCGGCCACGAGCCCCTGTCCCCATACCGCGAGAACAACTGAAAGAACGCCGGCGGACAGAGCCTTGCCACCTGCGCTTCTAGGTAGCGCCGTAGCTTCCATTCGGTGCTCTCCCGAGTCTCGAAGCTTTCATCCTCCTTAAAGTAATAGTTCTTGTGACGTGAGGTCAAGAACGAAAATGCCCGCGTTGACCTCGGTCGGGCCGCTCCGCTATGATGCCGCTAGAACAACTTGGGAGTGAATAGCTGCCGGCCCCGGACAGGATCCGGCGCGCAAAGGGGGTACCATGGAGGACATCCACTTCGACCGGATTTGCCGCACCACCCGTTCCGAGGCGTATCTCGTCAGCCAGGGCGAAGAGCCCATCGCGCGCGTCGATCTCCACTTCACCCACACCGTCGTCTACGGCGTGATAATCGTGGAGAAGGAACTGGAAGAGCAGGAGATAACGGAGTTGATCGGCAGGATCGACGACGATCTGGTCTGGACCGCCGATCTCCCGAGGGACGACTTCGTGGTCTCAGTGTACCAGGGACGCGAGCTGGGCATGTACAGCGACCCTGACCTTCAGGATGAGGAAGAAGAGGAGGAGGATGGGGACGTGGGCTCCGGCCACACCCACTGAAAACGGGGAAAGCGCCACTAACGCGGCTCTGTCTCTATCTCCATCCGTTTGAGCAAGAGACCCATGGCGATCAGCCCCACGCTGACGCCAAACCAGAGGGTGCAGAGCCGGATCAAGAGGGTGGCAGCGACGGCCAGATCGGAGGCCAGCCCGACCGTGGACACGAGAAGGACGGTGATGCTCCCTTCGGCGGCACCCACACCCCCGGGCAACATGGAGACCGACCCGACCAGGGTGGCCAGCGCCAGAATAAAGGTCGCCTGCAGAAGCAGCAGAATGGAGGGCTGGACACCGAGGCCCCACAGCACGAGGAAGAAAGCCAAGCATTCCCCAAACCAGGACACGAAGCCAAGCGCCACAGAGATGCCCAGGGTTCTCCACTTCAGCAAGAGGTGGATCGACTCATAGAAGGTGCGAATCCGGGGCAGATAGCCTTTGACCAGCGGCACCCGATCCAGCCCGGCAAGAACTCGCAGGGTCAGTCCTCTGGACTGAACCAGCGCCACGGCGGCCAGCCCCAGAAACAGTATCGCGGCCAGCACTTCCAGCCCCAACCTGAACGCGATGGCCCCGACAGATGCCAGCAACAGCATGGCCAGCCCGTCGCTCAGCCGCTCGGCGATGATGATGGGAGCAGAGTGGCTCACCGGCGTGCGATACAGCTGCCGCAATAGGACGGATTTGAGCCATTCGCCCGCCTTTCCTGGGGTCATGGTCATGCCCAGTCCGCTGAAGAAAACCAGAACGCTCTCCACGGGTCGAGCCGGGCCGATCCCGAGCACCCTGAGGTAATACCCCCACTTCACCCACCGCAGGCAGTAGTTCAACAAGGTTAAACCCAGCACCAGGGGCAGCAGTTTCCAGTCGAAGCGACTCAACGCACCGAGCACCCTCGGTGCTTCGCCGTAGAGGGCCAGTCCAAAGAAGACGGCCATCCCCAATAGAAGGCCGATCATCACATTACGCCGCAGCTTCTTCACATTCATAGCAGCAATCCCCTAGTACAGAACTATAGCAGAGCCTTACCGTCTTAGCCCTGTCAGCTTCATCGTCCGTTGACTTTCGTTAAAGAAGTGCTATGATGGCCCGGTTGGTCCCCCGGATATCATCCCCACCACATTCTCGAGAAAAGGAGAGAAAAGTGTCTAGGCTTGCGAGACTAGCTGCTCCTTTGGTCATGCTACTTTCCATCGGTCTTGTAACCGCGGCATGCCAATCGCAGCCCAGCGCGACACCTACTACGGCACCAGCGGCTCAGGCCACCAAGGCACCCGCGGCAGCGGCTCCCGCGGCCCCTGCTAGCACCGCGGCGCCGGCCGCGGCGGCATCCACCTCAGAGATGGATGCGAACCAGACGTTCCGCATCAACATCGACGGCGAGCCGCCTACCCTCGACCCCGACCTGGCATCCTGGGATGCGTCCATCGCCGTTATCCAGAATATCTGGGTTGGACTGTTGAAGTTCGACAAGGACCTCAATCTGGTCCCAGCGGTGGCGAAGGAAGTCCCAACCGTGGCTAACGGGGGCATCTCCGCGGACGGAAAGACCTACACCTTCCATCTGCGCAACGACGTCAAGTATAGCGACGGGAACCCGGTCACTGCCAAGGACTTCGTGTACTCCCTCAAGCGGACACTCGACCCGGCCCTGGCAACCGAGTACGCCTCCTTCTATTACAACGTCGTGGGCGCCGAGGAGTACAACACCTCCAAGGAGAAGGATCCCACCAAGCTCCAGGCCCTGCGCGACGCGGTCGGCATAAAGGCGTTGGACGGCTACACCCTTCAGGTCAAGTTGAAGGAGCCAGAGGCCAGCTTCAACGACCTGGCCGCCATGTGGCCGATGTATCCCATTGAGGAGAACATCGTCAAGGCCAACAGCACGCCCGACAAGCCCGACAAGTGGACCGAGGATCCCAAGACCTGCATCGGCGACGGCCCCTTCAAGCTGGCCGAGTGGGTACATCAGGATCACATCACCCTCGTGGCCAACGACAACTACTTTGGCGGCAAGCCGAAGCTGCAGAAGATCGTCATGACCATGGTCACCGACGCGCAGGCTGAGTACGCGGCGTTCTTGAACGGCGAGCGCGAAATCGGCAAGGTGCCGAACGCGTTGATCGCGCAGGTTCAGAAGGACCCCACACTCAGCAAGGAGCTCGTCAGATCCCCCAAGCTTTCCACCATGGCCGTCCAGTTCAACAACAAGGTCAAGCCGTTCGACAACGTGGACGTGCGGCACGCCTTCTCCGTGGCCATCGACCGCGACGCCCTCATCAAGGACGTCCGCCAGGGCGTCGGCAAGCCGGCCTACAGCTGGATCCCGCCCGGAATGCCCGGCTACCAGGCTGATCTGGGCATGGAGTATAAGTTCGACCCCGCCAAAGCGAAGAAGTATCTGGCCGATGCCGGATACCCGGATGGCAAGGGTCTGCCGCAGATCACCTTCCAGTACGCCAACACGCGCACCAACCCGGTCATCGCGCAGTTCCTGCAGCAGCAGTGGAAGGACAACCTGGGGGTCAACGTGAAGCTGGAGCCCATGGAGCCCAAGGCCTTCAGCCAGGCCGTGAACAAGGGGCAGTACATGATGGGCTTTTACGGCTGGATCGCCGACTATCCCGATCCCGACGACTGGCTGCCGCAGCTGTTCGGCACCGGAGCGGGCAACAACCACTCCTACTACAGCAACCCCAAGCTGGACGCGCTGATGAAGCAGGCGATGGCGGAGCCCGACCAGAAGAAGCGCATGGACATGTGGGCACAGGCGCAGAAGATGATCGTGGACGATGCGCCGATCGCATTCCTGTTCTTCGACGAGAACTTCCTGCTGGTGAAGCCATACGTGAAGGGCATCTACTTCACCGGCATGGACGGGACCGCCTTCCCGGGTCACTACTCGACCGACCAGATCTGGATAGCCAAACACTAGCCATTTCAGCGGTCCTCTCAGGGGCCGGCCTACCGGCCGGCCCCCTTGGTTTTGTCCAAGAAACCACGGATCGGGAACGGTTCGACGTTCCCGA
>JAJYNT010000161.1 GCA_021786215.1 Chloroflexota bacterium
CCTCGTGGGGGCCAACGCCGCCGGCAAGACCACTACCATCAACACCGTTTCTGGGATCATCCGGCCCCGTACCGGCTCCATCTCCTTCCGGGGCCAGAGGATCGACCAGCTCAACCCCTACGACATCGTGGCCCTCGGGCTGGTCCAGGTGCCGGAGGGGCGGCGGCTCTTCCCCTATATGACGGTGCTGGAGAATCTGGAGCTGGGGGCATACAGCCGGGAGGCCCGCCGGCAGAGGGGCAAGACCCTGGAGATGGTCTTCGGCCTGCTGCCGATCCTGAAAGAGAGGCAGGATCAGATCGCGGGGTCCCTCTCGGGTGGCGAGCAGCAGATGCTGGCGATCGGCCGCGGCTTGATGGCCCTTCCCAGGCTGCTGATGCTGGACGAGCCCTCCCTGGGGCTGGCTCCCTTGCTGGTCAAGCAGATACTGGATACTGTGAAGGACGTCAACGCTCGGGGGATGACGGTGCTGCTGGTTGAGCAGAACGTCCAGCATTCCCTGCGGCTGGCCCACCGGGGCTACGTGCTGGAGAACGGGAGGATCGTCCTGGAGGGCAAGGGCGAGGAGTTGCTGGGCGACCCCCACCTGAAGAAGGCCTACCTGGGTATGTAGAGACGGGGAGAGGGGGTGACTCCCTCTCCCAAGGGGAGAGGCGGTTACGCCCTCCCCGTCTCCTCGTCTCCCCGTCGCCGCTACGCCCCTCGTGGCGCCGCCTTTGGGTTCACCACGTTCTGCGGTTTCCCCTTCAGGAAGGCGTCGACGTTGCTCACCGTGGTGTCTATGATCCGCTCCATCGCTTCCCAGCTATCGAAGGCGATGTGCGGAGTCACCACCACGTCCTCCCGCCGCAGCAGCACGTGCTGGCGCAGCAACATCCGCAGCTTCTCCTCCGCCTCAGGCGCTCGGAGAAGCTGCTTCTCCTCCTCCACGAGCTCCTCACCCTCGATCACGTCCAGCCCAACCCCGGCCAGGATGCCCTCGTCCAGGGCCCAGATCAGGGCATCGGTATCCACCAGCCCACCCCGGGCAGTGTTTATCAGGAGAGCGCCCGGCTTGACCAGCTTCAGATTGTCCCGGTTGATCAGGTGGTAGGTGGCGCTGTTGAGTGGGGCGTGAAGGCTGATGATGTCGGACTGACCCAGCAGCTCCTCCAGCGGCGCGTACTGGAAGTCCAGCACCTCGGCGATCAGCCTGTCCTGGCGCACGTCGAAGGCGAGCACCTTCATCCCGAACCCCTTGGCTATCCTGATGGTGTGCAGCCCAATGTGGCCGGCCCCAACTACCCCCAGGGTCCTGCCGTGCAGGTCGAAGCCCCGCAGCCCTTCAAGGGAAAAGTTGCCCTGAAGGGTGCGGAGGTAGGCCTTGTGTATCCTGCGGGAGAGCGACAGGATCAGCCCGAAGGCGTGCTCCGCCACCGTGGTTTCACCATAGTAGGGGACGTTCGATACCAGGATGCCCCGCTCGTTGCATGCTTGCAGATCGATGTGGTCGAAGCCGGTGGAGCGGGTGGCGATCAGCCGAAGGGCGGGAAGCGCCTCGATGAACCCCCGATTCACCTCCGAACGAATGAATACCGAGATCGCCGAGACGTCGGCGATCTCTCGCAACCGATCCTTCTCCAGTAGACCCCGGAAGAAGCGAAGCTCCACCCCCTGCAATCCCTCGGACAGTCTGTCCTTCTCCCAGTCCTCAACCTCGAAGAAGGCCATCTTCGGGTTGTTCGCCACTTGATTCGCGCTATCGGCCATTGGCTCTCCCTACGAATCCAGTCAGATGAGTTGGATCGGTCACAGAACGTTGGCTAGCCGATCTGCACGATCGTCAGCCGTCGAGGTCCCATGGGGGTTTCAACGTCCACCGTTTCCCCCGAGCGGTGGCCCATGAGCGCCCTGCCCACCGGAGATTGGTTGGAGATGCGCCCCTCCCCTGGTTCCGCCTCCATGGCACCCACGATGGCGTACTGCTCCTCTTCGCCGGTCTCGTCCCTGAGGGTTACCGTGGAGCCCACCTCCACGGATGGCCAAGCCGTGGATGGGACCACCTCCACTACCTCCGCCTGGGCGAGTAGCTTCTCCAGTGTGGCGATACGACCCTCCACGAAAGCCTGCTCCTCGCGGGCCGACAGGTATTCCGGGCTGTCCCACACGCCAACCTCCCGGGCCGACCGGAGTCGCTCTGCAAGCTCGTGGCGGCGCACCGTTCGCAGGTAATCCAACTCTGCCATCAGTCTCGCGTACCCCGCGGGGGTCAAGACTCTCTCCACGTCGCCCATGACCCGTCACCTCCTCTGGCCCGTCCGAGGCCATCCTCCCTCGTCCAGCAGTCGACAATCATCAGCTTTAGGCAGAAGGCCTTGGCCTGTTTGCTGTGGGCGGATGACCGAAGACTCGCGGCAGCATTTCTGGGCGCAAGAGCCATGCCAGGGCACAAGCCTCTTTGCCTGGGCACGTCTCTTGCCCGCTGTGCCATCCAACCCCAGTTGAGTAGAAGCGGAGCAAGGGGCGAAGGAGGGATTATGGCAGCCGGCAAGGACCCGCGTTCAAAGGAAGGGCTGAGGCTGGTGGGTGTGGCAGAGAAGCTCGCGGTGCCGGCAGAGCAGCTGCGCAGGAGATGCGATCCGGCGATTCTGCCCTTCGAGACAACTGAACAGGTGGAGTCGCTCCTGGGTACCGTTGGCCAGGAGCGTGCTATCAGCGCCATCGAGTTCGGCGTCGAAGTCGATTCCAACGGTTTCAACATCTTCGTCGCCGGCCCCCCCGGTTCAGGTCGAAATGCCACCGCCTGCACCTACGTTGAACATGCCGCGCTCGCTCAGCCGGTGCCGGAGGACTGGGTCTACGTGAACAACTTCAGCGACCCCTACCATCCCCAGTCCATCCATCTGCCGGCAGGGCAGGGCCATGAGCTGGCCGGCAGAATGGACGAACTGGTGGAGGCTGCTCGAAGGGAGATCCCTCGGGCCTTCGAAAGCGAGGACTACGAGCGGCGCAGAAACGACATACTGACCCAGCTCCACCAGCGCCAGCAGACCCTGTACAGTCAGATCCAGGAGAACGCCAAGGCTCAGGGTTTTGCCATAGAGATGACCCCGGCCGGTATTCTCACCGTGCCGCTGGTGGATGACCATCCGCTCTCCACCGAGGAGTATGAAAAGCTACCGCAGGAGACGAAGAACGAGTTGGAGCGCAGGGGCGAGGAGCTTCGACAGCGTCTGGAGCAGGCCCTTCACGAGGGCCGCCAGCAGGAGAAGGAAGCCACGGAGCGGCTGCGGGATCTGGAGCGAGAGGTTGCCCTCGTCGCCGTTGGGCATCTCTTCGACGAGCTTCGTGATCGGTACCAGAGCTACCCCGACGTCATCGAGTACCTTCGTCAGATTCAGGAGGACATACCGGAGCACTTGGAAGACTTCCGGGCGGGCCCAACGCCGCCGGAAGGACTTCCGGCAGCCCTCGCCGAACTGCAGGGCACATCCCGCGAAGAGCACCTCTCCAGATACAAGGTCAACGTCTTGATCGACAACAGCGGGACCAAAGGTGCCCCCGTGGTACAGGAGCACTATCCCACCTACTACAACCTCATGGGGCGGGTGGAGTATCAGGCTCGATTCGGCGCCATGACCACCGATTTCCGACAGATCAAGGCGGGCGCCCTCCACAGGGCGAACGGCGGTTACCTGGTGCTCGATGCGCTGGCTGTGTTGATCAATCCCTTCGCCTGGGATGCCCTGAAGAAGGCTCTCCAGACCAGGGAGTCCAGGATCGAGAACATCGGGGATCAGTTCAGCGCTATTCCCGCCGCAACCCTGAAGCCGGAGCCGATCCCCCTGAATGTCAAGGTGGTGATGGTGGGAAGTCCTTACATCTACTACCTGCTATACCACCTGGACGAGGATTTCCGGAAACTGTTCAAGGTCAAGGCCGACTTCGGTCCCGATATGGATCGCACTGAGCAGCACGTCCTTCGCTACGCGGGCTTCATCAGCCGCCAGGTGCGAGAGCGAAAGCTGCGCCACTTCGACCGCTCCGGCGTGGCCAGGCTGGTAGAGTACGGATCGCGGCTCGTGGAGGATCAGAAGAAGCTCTCCACGCGGCTGGCGGACGTGGCCGACATGGTGGTGGAGGCCAGCTATTGGGCGGGCAAGAAGGGACATTCGCTCGTAACGGAGGAGGATGTCGAGCAGGCAATCGACCAGAAGGAGTACCGTTCCAACCTAATCGAGGAGCGCATCCAGCAGTTCATCGAAGATGGGACCATCATGATCGATACTGAGGGGACGAAGGCTGCGCAGGTGAACGGCCTCTCCGTCTTTGATCTGGGGGACTACTCCTTCGGGCGACCATCTCGCATCACGGCGCGCACCTCGCTCGGGAGTGAGGGCGTGGTCAATATCGAGCGGGAGATCGAGCTGTCCGGCCCGATCCACTCCAAAGGTGTACTGATACTGGCGGGTTACCTCTCCGGGAAGTACGCTCAGGATTATCCCCTGGCCCTGTCGGCTACCCTCACCTTCGAGCAGACCTACGACGAGGTGGAAGGGGACAGCGCCTCCTCCACCGAACTGTACGTCCTGCTCTCTGCCCTGTCCGGGCTGCCCATGAGGCAGGGGATCGCCGTGACGGGCTCGGTGAACCAGATAGGTGAGGTCCAGGCGGTGGGAGGGGTCACCCGAAAGGTGGAGGGCTTCTACACGGTGTGCAAGGCGAAGGGCCTGACGGGGGAGCAGGGGGTGATCCTCCCGGAGTCGAACGTCAAGAACCTGATGTTGAAGGATGAGGTCGTGCAGGCGGTGCGGGATGGCAAGTTTCACCTCTGGTCGGTGCGCACCATCGACGAGGGGATCGAGTTGCTGACCGGGGTCCCGGCGGGGGAGCAGAAGCCGGATGGCACTTACCCGGCAGGGACGGTGCACCAGATGGTGGACGCTAAGCTAAGGGAATACGCCCAGCGTCTGAAAGAGTTCGGTACCGCCGGCGGACGGCGGGAGACCCTGCGTCGGCGGGAAGAGAAGGCCGCCTGATGGGGGGACGGGGCAACCAGGGGAATACCGAGCAGATCAGGGTGACGACCAATGGACCTTGACGACCCTACCGGACAAGGCCGAACCGCGTACAAATAGATGTGGGGTGCACGAGCGTCACATCTCGGTCTCGACGGCTTGCGTCACCTGTGCAACCCTCTTGCTCGCGCTCCGTCTGTTCCTCACCGTAGCGTAAATGGGCACCCCGATGGCGAAGAGAACCGGAACAACCGCGAGCTCCAGGCTCACCTGCAGCTCGGACAGAGGGTTCATAATGCTGGGCACCAGACCCCGCACGAACTGGTCCTTCAGGATCATCTCCCCTGCCACGTAGGCGATCGCGATAGATCCAACGTAGTTGATCCAGGGAAAGCGCTCCATCAGCATCGCCACGAGGCTGCCGGCAAACAGCACGATCGCCATGCTGAGCGCCAGACCGATGCCCAGGATCGCCATGTTGTCCTTTGAGAGCGCCGCGATGGCAAGGATGTTGTCCAGGCTCATCACCACGTCGGCGACGGTGATTATCCATATCGCCTGCAGCAGGGAGTTGGCAGCCTTGTGGTCGGCCTCACCGCCCACCTCCTCCATCAGCAGCTTGTAGGAGATCCAGACCAGCAGGAGGCCGCCAATGAACTGGAGCGCCGGGATCCGCATCAGGTAGGCCGCCACAACTGTGAAGACGACTCTCAATACGACGGCCGCAACGCCGCCAAAAAGGATCGCCACAGTTCGCTGCTTGCCGTGCAGCTTGTGGGCCGCCATTCCGATGACCACAGCGTTGTCGCCACTCAGTACCAGGTTCACCACAATCACGCCGAAGAGG
>JAJYNT010000289.1 GCA_021786215.1 Chloroflexota bacterium
CAGCGGAAGGGCGCTGCCTATGCGGATCTTGATCTCCTCGGCCGTCCTGTCGCCGATCAGCAGGTTGAACCGCTTCTTCACGTAGCTGGCGATCATCTCGTCGATCTTGTTTCCCGCGATCCGGATGGAACTGCTTACCACGATGTCGTTCAGCGATATCACCGCGGCCTCGCAGGTGCCGCCACCAATGTCCACTACCATATTTCCGCTGGGTCCGCCGATGGGAATTCCAGCGCCGATGGCGGCGGCAAGTGGCTCGGCTATAAGATGCGCCACCTTGGCCCCGGCCTGGATGGTGGCGTCCTGGACGGCCCGGCTCTCCACGTTGGTGATGCCCGCCGGTATGCACACCATCACTTCCGGTCGAAAGACCCGGACCCTTCCGCACACCTTGGTGATGAAGTAGCGAAGCATCGCCTCCGTGATCATGTAGTCGGCTATGACGCCATCCCGCATCGGACGGGTCACGATGATGCTGCCCGGTGTTCGTCCCAGCATCTGGCGCGCTTCTTCCCCCACGGCGACCACCCGGTTTTCCGAGGACGAATAGGCCACCACCGAGGGCTCGTTCAGGACGATGCCTCGCCCTTTAACGTACACCAGCACGTTTGCGGTGCCGAGATCGATACCAATGTGCATGCCTAGCATAGTGACTCCGTGAGCTTGCGGCAGTGAGATGGACGCCGCCTATGATAAGGGTAGCAGGGGGCTTTGTGCTAGCGCGACGGTCAGACGCTCGGAGCGGCCTCTGGCGATTATATCATAGGAGTCCGGCTGGCACACACCAGGAATTCGGATGGACGGGTGTCTACCCCCGCTTGATCGAGGCCCCTATTCCGGCCAGGGTCTCCACGATGTCGGCGTAGCCTCGGTTGACGTGCTGGGCATCCTCAACCATGGTGGTGCCCTCGGCTGCCAGGGCAGCGAGGATCACGGCGGCCCCCGACCGTATGTCCAGGGCCCTGACCGCCGTCCCCGTCAGAGGGGTTGGTCCGGTGATCTCCGCGGTCTGCCCGGAGACCTGGATGTCGGCGCCCATCTTCCGCAGCTCGTCCGCGTACAGAAGACGGTTCTCGAAAACCCTCTCGTGGATCAGGCTGGTGCCCGCGGCCTGGGTGAGCAGCGCCCCAAAGGCGGCCTGGAGATCCGTCGGAAAGCCCGGGTAGTGGATAGCCTGGATCTCCACGGGGCTCAGGGGCATGGTTCCGTGAACTCGCAGCCAGTTCCCTCCCTCCTCCACCTGGATGCCGGCCTCCAGCAGCTTATAGGTGACCGGGTCCATGTGCTCGGGGATCACTCGATCCAACCGCACGTCACCACCGGTTATGGCCGCGGCTATCGCGAAGGTGCCCGCGAACAGCCTGTCGGGGATTACCGAGTAGTCGCATCCGTGGAGTTCGTCCACTCCCTCCACTTCCAGGCGGGTGCTGCCGATGCCCGAGATCCTGGCTCCCATCTTGACGAGGAAGTTGGCCAGATCCACCACCTCCGGCTCCACGGAAGCATGCTTGATGACGCTCTTCCCCTTCGCCAGGACGGCGGCCATCAGCAGATTCTCGGTGCCGGTGTGGCTGGGGTAGTCCAGGTAGATTGTGGCCCCGTGAAGGCCTCCCTGCGCGGTCGAGGCGACGTAGTTGCCGCCGCTTTGCTGGATCCTGGTGCCCATGGCGATGAAGCCGCGTATATCCACGTTGACGGGCCGTATCCCTATAGCGCATCCGCCGGGGTGGGGGGCCTGGGCCCTGCCCGTTCTCGCCAGCAGCGGTCCCATGACCAGGAAGGAGGCCCTCATGCGGCGCATCAGATCCGATGGAGGGCTCCCGGACTCGATTTCCGGGGCCTCGATGGCGAGGGCGCCGTTACCCAGAAACTCAACACGGGCGCCGATTGATTCGAGCACCCGTGCCATGGATCTGATATCTTGGATGTTGGGAATGTTCTGGACGACGCACCGTTCTTTGGTCAGAAGACAGGCCGCCATCACCGGGAGGGCTGCGTTCTTCGCCCCGTCTACCTGAACCGTTCCGCTTACCGGCACCCCCCCCTCGATGATGAACCGCTCGCCGCCTTGGAGTTCGTTGCTTCCCCGACTACGGATCGGACCAACCAGGGGATCGCCGGCCAGGGTCATCTCTGCTGCGTTCTCCTTCTCCGGAGCTCAGCGACTTTCAGCCGGGCCAGCGATCTTCGGAGGGCCGCCTCGGCCTGTACCGTATCGGTGCCACGACCTCGCCGCGGTTGCTCCGACAGGACCTGCCCCGCACGGCGACGGGCCTCCTCAGCGCGTGTCGCGTCGATCTCCTCGGCTCGCTCGGCTGCGTCGGTGAGCACCTCGACGCGATCGCTGTTTATCCGGAGGACTCCGCCACTCACGGCCATCACCACCTCGTCCCCGCCCTGCTTTATTCGCAGGACCCCGGGGGTCAAGGAGGTTAGCAGTGGGGCATGCTTGGGCAGTATGCCTAGAAGGCCCATCGATCCGGGTGCAATCACCATATCGGCCTCGCCGGTGAACACCACCCGCTCAGCGCTGACTACTTCGACGTCCAGCTTTGCCATTTCTTCTGCCCTAGCTCGCGACCAGTTGCTCGGCGTTGGCCACGGCCTCGTCTATGGTCCCCACCATGTAGAATGCCTGCTCGGGTAGGGCATCGTACCTACCCTCCAGGATATCCTTGAAGCCCCGTACCGTCTCCTGGATAGGGACGTACTTCCCCTCGCGGCCCGTGAAGGCCTCGGCCACGAACATCGGCTGCGACAGGAATCGCTGGATCTTTCGGGCCCGGCCCACAATCAATTTGTCGTCTTCGCCCAGTTCGTCGATACCCAGGATCGCTATGATGTCTTGTAGATCCTTATATCGCTGTAGCACCCTTTGCACTTCACGTGCCACATTGTAATGATCAGGACCCACCACCCTCGGATCCAGTATGCGGGAAGTGGAGGCCAGCGGGTCTACCGCCGGGTAGAGCCCCTGCTCCGCGATGGATCGCTCCAGGGAGATGGTGGAGTCCAGGTGGGCGAACGTGGTCGCCGGTGCCGGGTCGGTGTAGTCATCCGCCGGCACGTAGATGGCCTGAACCGAGGTGATGGACCCCTTCTTGGTGGAGGTAATCCGCTCCTGCAGCTGGCCCATCTCCGTCGCGAGGGTGGGCTGGTAGCCCACCGCGGATGGCATCCGGCCCAGCAACGCCGAAACCTCCGAACCGGCCTGGGTGAACCGGAAGATGTTGTCGATGAACAGCAGGACGTCCTGCCCCTGGTCGCGGAAGAACTCGGCGATGGTGAGGCCGGTAAGACCTACCCTGAGCCTGGCTCCCGGCGGCTCGTTCATCTGCCCGAACACCATCGCGGTCTTGGCGATAACCCCGGAGTGCTTCATCTCCAGCCAGAGGTCGTTCCCCTCTCGGGTCCGCTCTCCCACTCCGGAGAACACGGAGAAGCCACCGTGCTCCGTGGCGATGTTCCGAATGAGTTCCTGGATGATGACGGTCTTGCCGACGCCCGCGCCGCCGAAGACGCCCACCTTGCCGCCCTTCATGAACGGGGCGATCAGGTCGATAACCTTCATGCCAGTTTCGAACACTCGCGGCGTCGTCTCCTGCTCCTCGAACGAGGGCGCCGGGCGATGGATGCTGTAACGCAGCTTCGTCTCCACCGGACCCTGCTCGTCGATGGGCTCGCCCAGGACGTTGAAGATCCGTCCCAGGGTCTGGTCCCCCACCGGCACGGTAATGGGCGATCCGGTATCCGTGACCTCAGAATCGCGTTTGAGGCCGTCGGTGCTGGACATCGCCACCGTCCGTACCCAGTTGTTGCCCATATGCTGCTGCACTTCAAGCACGAGCCTTCGCCCGTCGATGCGCGTCTCCAGAGCGTTGTAGATGGCCGGCAACTGCTCGGGTTCGAACTCCACGTCCACCACCGGCCCGAAAATCTGAACAACTTTTCCTGTTGCCAATCTCTCCTCCAGGTTATGGGTGTTGGGTCTTGGGTGTTAGGAGCCGAACCAACCCCCCAACACCCAACACCAAACACCTACTGAGACAGTGCTCCCGATCCGACCGCGATCTCCGCGATCTCCCTCGTGATGGCCGCCTGGCGCGCCTTGTTGTACACCAGCGTCAGGGTCGAGATGAGCTCCTTGGCATGTCAGTGGCGTTACGCATGGTGATCATGCGAGCCGACTGCTCGCTGGCTATCGTTTCCAGCAGTGCCTGGTAGATCTGGACCTCCACGTATCTCGGGAGCAGTTCCGACAGTATCTCCGCAGGTCCGGGCTCGAAGATATACTCCAGGCGATGTCCGTCGGACTCGGCCGGAACCACCGGAAGGATCTGAGCCACGGTGACCCGTTGAATCAGGGTGTTCACGAACCGGGGGTACACCACGAAAGCGGCGTCGATCCGGCCGCCGACGAAGTCATCCATGACGATCGTGGCCGCCGGACGGATGGCCTCGATGGAGGGGTAATCGCCCAGGTTTGTCAAGCTGCCCTGGAGTCTGACTCCGTGACGCGCCATGTAGTCGTGCCCCCGGCGCCCAACGGTCACCATCTCGACAACCCCCGGACCTCCGGCGTCCAGCATTTCCGCGGTGGCTCGACGGATCACGTTGCTGTTGAGCGCTCCACAAAGGCCTCGATCGGAGGTAATCACGATCATGCCGGTGCGGTTGCGGGTCGCCCGCTGCTCCAGCAGGGGATGGAGATTGGCATCGCCTCCCAGCCGCGCAGCCAGGTCCGCGATCATCATTTCGATGTGCTCCGAATACGGCCTCGCAGCCATCACCCGAGCCTGAGCCCGCCTCATCTTGGAGGCGGCCACCATCTCCATAGCCTTCGTGATCTGCGAAGTATTGCGGACGCTACGAATGCGCCTTCTAATGATGCGAAGACTGGCCAAGCCTCAACTCCCGGCGAATAGCGAATGGCATCGGAGCGAATAGCGAATGGCGAATAGCGAATGGCATCGGAGCGAATAGCGAATGGCGAATAGCGAATGATCAGAGTTCGCCAACCTATTCTCTCTATTCCCTATTCCCTACTCCCTATCTCCTACTCCCTATTCGCTATTCGCTATTCGCTATTCGCTAATACGTCGTCGTCCTCTTGAACTCTTCCAGCGCCGCCCGCAGGGCCTGGATCGTCTCGTCCTTCAGCACCTTGTCCTTCGCGATGGTCTCCCCCACCTCGGGGTGGCTGGAGTCCATGAAGCGATTGAAGGCAACCTCGAAGGGGCGAATCTTCTCCAGCGGCACGTCGTCCATGAAGCCGTTGGTCACAGCGAAGATGATCATCACCTGCTTCTCCAACGGCACCGGCTCGTACTGCGGCTGCTTCAGCACCTCGGTGACCCGCTGGCCGCGGTCGATCTGCGCCTTGGTGACCTTGTCCAGGTCGGTTCCGAACTGGGCGAAGGCAGCCACCTCGCGGTACTGGACCATGTCCAGCTTCAGCCGGCCGGCCACCTGCTTCATCGCCTTGGTCTGCGCCGCGCCACCCACCCGGGACACCGAAATACCGACGTTCAGTGCCGGCCGCACCCCAGCGTAGAACAGGTCGGGCTCCAGGTAGATCTGTCCGTCGGTGATGGAGATCACGTTGGTTGGGATGTACGCCGAAACGTCGTTCGCCTGGGTCTCGATGATCGGCAGCGCGGTCAGGGAGCCCTTACCGTGCTCCTTGTTCAGCTTGACGGCCCGCTCCAGCAAGCGGGAGTGCAGGTAGAAGACGTCGCCAGGATACGCCTCACGACCGGGGGGCCGGCGCAGCAGTAGTGAGATCTGGCGATAGGCCCACGCGTGCTTCGACAGGTCGTCGTAGATGACCAGGGCATC
>JAJYNT010000124.1 GCA_021786215.1 Chloroflexota bacterium
CCAGGTGGATGGACGAGAGGTGCAGCTAGCCAGTGGCGAGGTCGTTCTCCATACCAAGGGGTTGCCGACCGAACAGATCGAGATGACTCCGCTCGAGAGCCTGCTACACGATATCGGCGATCCCACTGTCGCCTACATCCTGATGAGCCTTGGCACTATGGGGCTGATCTTTGAGCTCGCCAACCCCGGCGCCATCCTGCCCGGGGTAGTGGGAGGCATCTGCCTGCTCTTCGCCCTGTTTGGGCTGGGCACTCTCCCCGTGAACATGGCGGGGCTGCTGCTGATCGGATTTGCCTTCCTCCTGTTCGCGGCAGACATCTTCGCCCCCACCCATGGGATCCTGACCGCGGGGGGTACCATCTCCTTCGTGCTGGGGTCGCTCATGCTGATCAACACCCGCAACGCCCCCTTCCTGGCGATATCTCGACCGGCCATCGTGGCGGTCACCATGGGGCTCACAGCCTTCTTCGCTTTCGTGCTGACCGCCGTGATGAGGTCGCGACGCCGCCGGCCGACCATGGGTCGAGAAGGGCTGGTGGGTCAGATCGGAACCGCGAGAACACCTTTGGAGCCAAATGGAATGGTGTTTCTGCACGGCGAGCTGTGGAAGGCCATCAGCGAAGCCGGGAAGGTAGCAGAGGGGGAATTGGTGGAGATCGTGGCAACCCAGGGACTCACCCTGATGGTGAAGCCCCGGCCACCTGAGAAGCGGTTGAGAAGTTGAGAAGCTGAGAGACGGCATGCTATGCTTGTGGTTCAAGAAAGCTGGCAGGTTATGGTCCACTTCTTGCTCGCACCTTGAAGTTGTTCGTTTGACAGAAGAGCCCGACAAGTGGAAGCACCGAGCAATGTCGCTCGCGCAGTCCGCGGCGGGCCCCGCGATAGATACCAATCCTAGATACCCAATGAAGCAAGCCGCTGCAAGGAGGCAGAGAGCATCGTGATGGAGACTATCTCGAAACTGGATTTGGTCGCTCTCAGCAAGCGAGCGGGGGACAGCGTGCTGGACGTTTTTTTCAAACCAAAGTCTGTCGCTGTTGTTGGCGCGACGCGCGACCCCAAGGGGTTGGGCGGTAGCGTACTGAACAACATTCTCACCGCCGGATACTCTGGACCTGTATTCCCGATTAACCCGAAGGCTACAGAGATCGCCGGGTTGCGAGCCTATCCATCGGTCACGGATGTTCCCGACGCCGTCGACCTGGCCGTGGTCACAACGCCCGCCAAGTTCGTGCCGCAGATCGTCGATGAGTGCGGCCGAAAGGGTGTCCGAGGGATCATCGTAATCAGCGCCGGCTTCCGCGAAGTGGGTCCCGAGGGGCGCAAAATGGAGCGCGAGGTAACAGACACCGCCGCCCGCTACGGCATGAGGGTGATCGGTCCCAACGTCCTGGGTGTGGTGGACACCTTCGCCCCTGTCAACGCCACCTTCGCGGCAGTCATGCCACGGCAGGGACGCACCGCGTTCATGTCTCAGTCCGGGGCTCTGATGTCGGCTATTCTCGACTGGTCCCTCGGAGAAGACTTCGGCTTCTCTAGCATGGTGAGCCTCGGCAACAAGGCCGACGTGGATGAGATCGATCTGCTGCAGTACTGGGTCGACGATGAGAACACCAGGGTTATACTCGGCTACCTGGAGGGCATCGCGGACGGCCCGCGATTCATCCAGACGGCCAAGAAGGTAACCAAGAAGAAACCGGTGCTGCTGATCAAGTCCGGGACGACGGCCGCCGGACAGAGGGCCGTGTCCTCCCACACGGGTACGCTTGCCGGCTCCGACGCCGCCTATAAGGCTGCCTTTGCCCAGTGCGGGGTGATCCGAGCCACCTCAGTTCAGGAACTGTTCGACTACGCCTTCGCCTTCGCAAATCAGCCGGTGCCACTCGGCGGGAACGTGGCGGTCGTCACCAATGCCGGCGGGCCGGGGATCATGGCGAGCGATGCGGCCGAGCGGTTGGGGCTCAGGATCGCGGGTTTGTCGGCGGATACGACACAAAAACTGCAGTCGGCCCTGCCGCCGCAAGCCAGCGCCCACAACCCGGTGGACGTGCTCGGGGACGCTCTGGCCGACCGCTACGCCACCGCACTCGACCTGGTGTTGCACGACCCGAACGTGCACTCGGTGCTGGTGCTGCTGACTCCCCAGGTGATGACCGACAGCACCAACACGGCAAAGGCGGTATCGGAAGTGGCCAAGCGGTATGATAAACCGGTCCTGGCCTCCTTCATGGGCGCGGCCGAGGTGAATGAAGGGGTATCCATCCTGTCGGCCAACGGCATCCCCAACTACCCCTTCCCCGAGCGCGCTATGGAGGCACTCGCTGCCATGGTTCGCTACCGGCGGTGGCTGGACTCTCCGGAGCTCACGATCCCGACCTTCGAAGTGAACAGGGCGGCCGTCTCCAATCTGTTCAACAGGTTCCGAAATGAAGGCCGCCTTACCCTGGGTGAGGTCGAGGGTCGCTCCGTGCTGGAAGCCTACGGGATCCGGATCCCCAAGGGTGATCTGGCCAGAAACGCGACCGAGGCCGGAAGACTGGCTGCCAGGGTTGGATTTCCCGTGGTGATGAAGATCGCTTCACCCGACATCCTCCACAAGTCGGACGTAGGCGGGGTCATGATGGGGCTGAACAGCGTGCAAGAGGTGGAGCACGGCTTCCACACTATGGTGTCCAGGGTGCGGGCACGCATGCCGGATGCCGACATCTGGGGCGTCAACATAGCGGAGATGATCCCCAAGGGCCGCGAGGTGATCATCGGCATGAACCGAGATCCACAATTCGGCCCTCTGTTGATGTTCGGCCTGGGCGGTATATACGTGGAGGTTCTCAAGGACGTGAGCTTCCGAGTGGCGCCGATCAACGAGCGTTCGGCTCGCAACATGATGAGCGAGATTCGCTCGTACCAACTGTTGCTCGGCGCACGCGGTGAGCCCCCCGCGGATCTCGAAGCGGCAAGAGACTGCTTGATGCGGGTCTCCCAACTGGTGACCGACTTCCCCGAGATCCTGGAACTGGATATCAACCCCCTGGTGTTGATGGCCGAGGGTAAGGGGGCGATAGCTCTCGATGCCCGATTGACCCTCGCACCAATGAAGTAGAAGAAGATAACGTCTTAAGTCCCCCACGGCAAGCAGCTACAAAGGATCTTGGCGAGACATATGAGTCTCAAAGGAGGGTGCTGGCGATGGTGACCCTGTATGTCGTATCCATGGAGAGCTTCGCTGGAAAGACGGTGCTGGCCCTTGGCCTGGCCAGAAAGATGGCTGGGGACGGTTGCAGCGTCGGGTACATCAGACCGGTCACAGCAGCGCTCAGGCAGGTTGAGACCGCTCGCACCTGCGCGGCGGTGATGAAACGATCCCTGGGATTAGTGGAGCCGATGGATGTCCTGACCCCAGTGGTGATCGATGGGGAAACCCTGGACTGGATCCTGGCGGAGAAGATCGGGGATCTGTCCCAAAAGGTGGCCGATGCCTTCCGGAAAGCGTCCGAGGGCAAAGACGTGATGATGGTGGAGGGCGTCAGCGGGCTGGCTGCCGGATCCATGGTGGGACTGGATCCAAAGACTGTCTGCGAGATGGTGAACGGGCAATGCCTGCTGGTCACACGTGGCAGCAACGAGTTGATAGGTGACAACATCATCGCCGCCAAGATGTGGTTTGGCGACAGATTCCTTGGAGTGGTGATGAACGGGGTGCCTCAGAGCATGATGGAGTTCGTCACCGAATCGCTCGTCCCATTCCTTAGCCACAAAGGGATCAAGGTCTACGCGGTTATTCCCGAAGACAGGATGCTGATGGCGGTCACCGTGAGCGATCTGGTGGCCCGACTGGGCGGGAGGGTGATCTCCGGCCAGGATCACATGGATGAATTGGTAGAGAACGTCATGGTTGGTGCCATGAGCGTGGAAAATGCCCTGAACTACTTCCGTCGAAAACCGAACAAGGTGGTGATTACGGGTGGCGACAGGCCGGACATCCAGCTGGCAGCCCTGGAAACCTCCACTAAGTGTCTGATACTTACCGGCAATCTGAACCCCAGCCCTCTCATTCTGGGTCGAGCCGAGGAATTGGGTGTGCCGGTGGTGCTGGTGCAGCAGGACACCCTGACGGCGGCGGGCTTGGTGGAGCAGGCATTTACCGAGGTCCAGTTCCACGAGGAGAAGAAGTTAAAGCGCTTCGAGCGGATGCTTGATGCTCATCTCAACTATGCGGAGCTCTGTCGGGATTTGGGCCTGGAGCCCAAGGCCAAGAAATCAAGGACCAGATAGCAGGAGCGCGCGAGGCGGCGGCAGGAGGAAAAGCTATTATGTCGACTATCACAGATGTGCTGGCCAGACAGATCCTGGACTCCCGAGGCAACCCCACGGTCGAGGTCGAAGTGATCCTCGAAGACGGCAACATCGGTCGGGCGGCGGTTCCGTCGGGGGCTTCAACGGGTGCTCACGAAGCACTTGAACTGCGCGACCAGGACCCCAGCCAGTTCGGAGGGGCTGGAGTTCTCAAGGCGGTGGAGAACATCACCGACATCATTTCCGAGGAACTGGCCGGAATGTCCTGTCTGGACCAGGCCGACATCGACCAGTTGATGATCGAGTTGGACGGGACCCCCAACAAGAGCAGGCTTGGCGCCAACGCTATGCTGGGAGTATCCCTGGCCTGCGCCCACGCGGCAGCCAATTTTCTCGATCTGCCCCTCTACCGCTACCTGGGCGGACCCAACGCCAGAACGTTGCCGGTCCCGATGCTCAACATCCTGAACGGCGGCAAGCACGCGGAGAACTCCACCGACCTGCAGGAGTTCATGGTCATGCCGGTAGGAGCCCACAGCTTTGCCAATGCCGTACGTATGAGCGCCGAGATCTACCAGGCCCTGAAGAAGGTGTTGAAGTCAAAAGGCCTTAACACCAACGTCGGCGACGAGGGCGGCTTCGCGCCCAGCCTTGGCTCCAACAGCCAGGCTGTTGATCTGATCCTGGAAGCCATAACCGCCGCCGGATACAAAGCTGGAGAGCAGGTCTATCTGGCCCTGGACCCCGCGGCGTCGGAGCTGTACGACAACGGGATGTACCACCTGAAACGAGAGAACCGATCGCTGACCTCCGAGCAGATGGTGCAGTTCTACGCCGATTGGGTTCGCCAATACCCGATCATCTCCATCGAGGATGGCCTCGCGGAAGATGATTGGCAGGGCTGGGCAACCCTCACCAAGGAGTTGGGGGATCGAGTGCAGATTGTGGGAGACGACCTGTTCGTCACCAACACCTCGCGGCTCAGGAGGGGCATCCAGGAGCGGAGCGCCAACTCCATACTGATCAAGCTGAACCAGATCGGCACCCTCACCGAAACCTTCCAGGCAATCCAGATGGCTCAGCGCGCGAGCTTCACCGCGGTGGTGTCCCATCGCTCTGGGGAGACCGAAGACACGACTATCGCCGACCTGTCGGTGGCCACCAACGCGGGACAAATCAAAACCGGCGCCCCCGCCCGAGGAGAGAGGATCGCGAAGTACAATCAACTCATGCGAATAGAGGAAGAGTTGGGAGACGAGGCGATCTACGCGGGCATGGAGGCCTTCTACAACATCAAGAGAAGCTAGTCCGAAACTTGCAGGGGTGACTGTTTAGTCGCCCCTGTAGTATACCTTGCAGCTAAGTAGTTGCAGCAGCCCCCGCCTCGTGACACGGGCGGGAACATCCCGCCTCTCCCCTTGGGAGAGGCCGCCCGAGCGCAGCGAGGGCGGGTGAGGGCGGGCGGGACACCACCGACCCAACAGCCCTCACCCTGACCCTCTCCCAAAGGGAGAGGGAAGACGAAAGGAAAGGAGCATCCAT
>JAJYNT010000385.1 GCA_021786215.1 Chloroflexota bacterium
ACAGCTATCCTTCAGCTGCGACCAAATAGGATGATCGAAATTGGCATTCATCAGCTGGGGCAACCCTGCCCTACCGATCGCCTTTGGCATCGCGGCGATTGCCTCTTGGACCAGCTGTTCTTTCCGGGCCAGGTGATCCGCGCCAGCGGCTGACCATCCAAGCTGCTCGATGATTGTAGTCCCCTTGTCACTCCCCGCTTCCAGCAGCAGGTCGGGGCCAAGCTGTGTGAGCAACAGATCGAATCCGGATCGCGGGGATGGGCCGGTATCCATGGAGCCGCAGAAGCAGTTGCCGTACGGCGGAGACGTGCAGGTGAGGGCTACCACCATCGTGGCTTCACGGCGCGCCCGGTAGTAGCTGTCCTGCCGGTTTTCCTGCAGGTAGACCCTGTCCAGCAGTTGGATGGCCGCGAGGTCACAGGAGTGCACCCCGAAGAGTACTTGAGGCTTGGCTGAGGTGTCCGGCTCGACCTTCCAGCCTTCCTGCTTGCGGACCGAAAAGAGCACCTCCATCGGTTGGAGCAGGTATTTCTTTGGGGACAGAACCGTGGTGTCGTAGTCCAAGGAGAGGTCGGAAGCAGACGAAACAGGCGCAAATACCGTCCCCTTGCCCTTGCTGACCGGTCCATATAGTTCACCGTACTGGTGCAAGATCGTAAGTAGCTCTGGCAGTGAGCTCATGCCCGCTCCCAGAGCCACGCCCTGTTGGCCCCGGACTGCTCTGTCAGTCACCATCTGATTACCTCCTTGTTGGAGTGCTAGACAATAGTATCCTTAGCCGGGTGTGAGCTTCCGCTCGCGTCCGTTACCTGGTCGTCAATCGCGGATTCTCCCTTTTCATCCTGCCTGGCGCGGGCTGGGAGAAGTACCGTGAACGTGGTGCCGGCACCAACCGTGCTCTCCACATCGATATGCCCTCCTTGCATCTCCACAATGCTGCGGACGATAGCCAGGCCCAGACCGGTCCCTTCCTCGCTGAATCGTCGGGCGTTATCTGCCCTGTAGAACTCATTGAAGATCTTTGGGATGTCGGTCTGGGGGATGCCTATGCCGGTGTCGGCTACCCGAATGCTGATGTTGTCACCCAGCATGTCGACCTGGAAGTCGACCGTGCCCCCTACGGTAGTGTAGTTGATGGCATTGGACAGCAGGTTGGTGAGCAGCTCCTCCAGAGCCTCGGGCTCTGCGAACAGGAGCGGCAGTTCATCGGCGATTCGAGTCCGAAGAGTGATGCCCCTTACTGTCGCACGAGGAGTCTGAAGATCCACCACCTTGTCGAACACCCTGGACACGTCGGTCCACCGTCTCTCGGTGAACTGTCTGGCTTCGCGGGCTCTTGATAGGGCCAGGAGGTCGCTCACTAGCGTGAGCAGCCCTCGGGTCCGTTTCTCGGCTCTTGCTATCATCTCCTTCTGCTTCGGTGGAACGTCCCCGGTCAGACCCTCCAGTACCACCTGGAGCGAAGTCTGAATCGCGGCCATGGGGGCCCTTACCTCGTGAGATACCTTGCGCAGGTACTGGCTCTTCATCTGTTCCAGCTCGGTCAGCTTCTTGTAGGCCTCCTCCACTTCCCTGGCCCTCGACTCCAGTTCCCTGTTGAGCGCCATGATCTGTCGATCTCTATGGCGCAACCGGCTGGTGATGGAGGTGGCTATGTATGCGACCAGGTAGAGGGTGCTGGCGAAACCGAACAGGGTGGCCAGGACGAAGAGCCCGTTGGCCGCCGGCCGCTGCTCATTCAGGTTGAACACGGCCACGTGGGGGAGAATGCCGGTGTACTCTCCCAGTACCAGGCCAGAGAAGAGGCAGGTAGCCACTGAAGCCTGAACGAAGGTATCGCGCCGCGACAGCAGTATGCTCGCGATCACAGTGTGAAAGACGAAATAGAAACTTAGCGGGTTCTCCACTCCTCCCGAGAAATGGATCAAGAGGGTGAGGAACAGCAGGTCGGTGAGGATCTGGCCGTTCGCCATGGCCCTCACGCGGCCTGGCCTGATGTCGGTATTGGTCTCCGTCAGCTTGAGGGCGATCCAGAAGAGAGAGTTATACCCCGCGATTGCTATCCCGATCAGGTAAAGTGGCAGGGGATCAAAGCTCGCGCCAACCAGGCGGGTTGCCGCGAAAGTCCCGTAGAGTACTGCCGAGGCAGCTACCCATCTCAGGTGGATCAGCCAGTGGATACGCTGGTTCAGCTCTGCTTCTACCGGATTCGACCCTGCCAACGCAGCCTCCGCAACTCTCCCGAGCGGTTGACCCTTTACGAGCCAACGTGACTGCAGGACGTAGCAGCTACTATCCGAATCGAAACTGCGAGCCGAAGCTCGTAGCAACGGGAACGGGTCTCACGACACGTCGACCAAAGACCCTACCCAACAGCATCGATCTTGTGGAACGGTACGCCTAGCCGTGTGTTCCGTGCAAGACCTTGCTGACCTGGGCAAGCAACGTCCTTGGCTCTACCGGTTTGTCGATGAACCCCTGAACCGGGAGGTACTCACCCTCCTTGTAGGTGCCATCGCCCTGATCGGGGTAGAAACGGAGTTCCGTGGTGCCGTGGATTGCGGTCAAGACGATGATGGGAGTGGCCTTGACGGCCGGGTTCTTGTCGGCGCGGAGCTCCCAGACGAATTGAAACCCCTCGGTGCCCTCGGGCATCATGATGTCCAGCAGTATAAGGTCGGGCTTTTCATCTCGGGCACATGCAAGTCCCTCCTCAGCGCCGCGGCTGGTAAGTACTCGGTAAGAGTTGGCTTCCAGAACCAGCCGAATGGCTTCCACTATGTCTGGGTCATCGTCCACCACGAGGATCCTTTGTTGCATCTCCATCCATCATTCCTCCCATTGCTCTGGATGGCTACTGTCGGCGCACGGCGACGCGCCAACGGTTCCAAGAGGAGACTCCATAATTGATGGGCAGGAAACCGGCCGGAATGGCGGTTTCCCGATCCGACGCTGGCTACCACCCCCATTGGCTCGGCAACAAAGCCGACGGCAACAAGAATGCCCCTCCTGGAATCGACCATCCGCCGATTCGCGGGAGAGGCGTTCATCACCTCGAGAGGCCCACAGCGACCTCAACGAACCTTTTCGCGCATTCTATCACATAGTCTGGAAGAACGCAACCACGCCGGCATCGCGACATCGCGAAGCATCCGGCCACCGAGTTCGATTATCTTCCCAACTGTTGCAGCCGCTGCTCAGCCGACTTAGCCTGGTCTGAGTTGGGAGCCAGCTTGATCACCGTCTGCCACTCTTTGACGGCGTTGTCCATGTCGGGCGGTGTCTCATGCGAGTAGAGTATCGCCAAATTGTAGTGGGTCTGCACCTTGTTCGGGTCCTGCTGCAGCACCTTGAACCACTGTGCCTTGGCCTTGTCCAGATTCCCCGAGTAGAAGTATGCGGTGCCAAGATCTGTCCCCACGTCGGTGTTGGTGGGGTTCTCCTGGAGCGCCTTCTCGTACCAGGGAATCGCGTCCGAGTACTGACCTGCGTCGTAGTAGCTGTTGCCGAGGTCGATCATCGCGTTGACGTCCAGGGGGTTCTGCTTCAGCCGGTCCTGGAGACTGGCGATGGTAGCCTGCAGGGCCTTCGCATCTGCGTTCTGTTGCGGTTGGCTGGTCGCTGTGGTGGCGCTCGTGGCAGCGCCACTGCCGCCGGAGCCGAAGCTCACTCCGAGGACCCACGCGACGATAATCAAGCCTACCACGCCTATGCCGATGGCGATACGCCGACGGTTGTCGTCCCTGGCTCCCGGTCGGGTGATCGGTGCGCGGCTGCGCTCCGGGGAACGTGCCTGCCCGGCTCTGGTGCCGGAAGAAAGGCTGCCTGAGTACCCTTGCTTCTTTCGCTGGCTCAAGTGGGTTTGCCTTTCTAGTAGGTGATTCCCTACAGCATTCGATCCGCCATGATTATGGCCTGGGCGATCTCGGCGAGCTTCTTGTTCTCGTTCTGGCTCTGCGCCTGCATGCGACGGAAGGCCTCGGCCTCGCTGAGGTTACGACGTTCCATCAGGATACCCTTGGCTCGCTCAATCAGCTTGCGAGTTTCCAGCGCCTCCTTCAGATCGCTGATCCCTTTTCGAAGGTCTCTAAACTCCTGGAAGCGGGACTTCGCCAGTAGAAGGGTGGGCAAGAGGTCCTCCTCTGATACCGGCTTCATGAGGTAGGCAAAGACCCCCGCCTCGATGGCCCTCTCGGCCAGCGAGCGCTCGCTGTATGCGGTGAGAACTATCACCGGGATCGGATATTCGGCAGCGATCGCCTTGGCCGCCTCCAGGCCATCCATTTCCGGCATCTTGATATCGAGAATCGCCAGGTCTGGCTTGAGCCGGGATACCAGATCTACTGCCTGCTTCCCGTTAACGGCCTCTCCTACCACCTGAAGACCCATCGACTCGAGTTGGGTCTTCAGGCTCATCAACCGGATGCTCTCGTCGTCGGCTATCACGACCCTAAACGGCTCAATCATTTGGAAAACCTCACAGTTGCGGTCGTTCCCCCATTGGAGCGCAGTTCCAGAGTGCCGTTGAGGTCCTTGGTCACCAGAGTGCGTACGATCTGCAGACCCAGGTTCGAGTTCTTCTCGACATCGAATTCCGGCGGAAGTCCTTTGCCACTGTCCCGCACGGACACCCGAACCTCGTCCTCCTCCTGATCCAAAGAAAGGAGCAGCGTACCGCCCTCGCCGTCGAATGCGTGCTCCAGAGCGTTGTTCACCAGTTCGGTCATGACCAAGGCCAACGCCGTGGCCTGTTTTGAGGGAAGCAGGACGGTCTCCCCCTGCACGACGCACTTGACTCGTCCGTGGCTGCCGGCCATGCTGTTGGCACAGTTCTCGGTTATCATCTCGGCCAGCTCCTTGATGTCGGCGACCCTGATGTTCTCGGCAGACAGAAGCTCGTGGACGGCCGCTATGCTTCTGACCCTGGAGATGCTCTCCCGCAGGGCCATTTCTGTCGGTATCTTGCGGCCGCTGTGTATCTCCAGGGTCAACAGGTCGGCTATCGTCTGCAGATTGTTCTTGATTCGGTGGTGCATCTCCTGCACGAGCACCGTTAGCTGCCTGTTGGTAGCCTCGAGTTCCGATTGGCTCTGCTCGAGGATCCGGTCTCGCTCCTCTAAATAGGACTCTGAGGTGACCAGCATCTGGTTGTCGAGGGCGACGTTGATCAGATCCTCGGCCTTAAGAATGTCCTGCGGAAATGCTATCCAGAGCCGGCTACGCAGCATCCGCTCCACAGCGTTGAGTACCGATAGCCGGAAAAGTGAGGCGGACCGAAGGATCTCGTACAACGGGATGCCGCGCTCCAGATGCAAGGACGCCATCTGTCGTCCCTCGCGCAGCAACTCAGAGGTGATCTTCTCCCTGTCGTCGGGTTGCCTGGTCCGCAGCAGTTGCACGAGCAGGCCCAGGCTCCGCACCCCCCACTCCTGCATCTCCCGCATCAGGGGCGCATAGCTGGGCATCGACTCGCGGATGCGGCCGATCCAGGTGCCGACCACCTGCTCGGTCTTGTCCTCCAGCCAGTTTGCCGTCGTCGCGAGCGCGTGGCGCACGAGGATCTCGCCGATTCGCCTGAGGACTCCGCGCAGCATCTATCTCCGTGCCCCGTTGCACCAGAAGAGTTTCCACCTGGTCGAATCTTACTCGCTGCCCCGCCACAGGTCAAGGAGCGCAGGAGCGGAGCCAGGGCCTTTTAGTTGTCGAGTGGACGCCCGCCTCGTGACACGAACTAGTGCGGCGACACAATGGTTCTGACCAGTGTCATCCTGAGCGATAGCGAAGGATCTCCTCGGCGGAATGTGGAGATGCTTCGCTTCGCTCAGCATG
>JAJYNT010000116.1 GCA_021786215.1 Chloroflexota bacterium
TGAACTCTGCCCGATCTCAGGGCAGGTTCGGAGGTACTAGTGAATACTCTAAACACGGCTGAAGACGAGGCGATCGTTCTGCGCTCGCCCAAAGAGATTGAGAAGATAAGGGATGCGGCGAGGATCGTCGTGCTCACCCTCAAGGAATTGAAGAACGCGGTGAAGCCCGGCGTCACCACCAGAGAGCTGGATGAGCTGGCCGGCAGGATATTTCGCGAGAACGGCGCCGTCTCCGGCTCCCTCAACTACCACGGCTACCCCGGCAACATCTGCGTATCGCTGAACGAGCAGGTGGTCCACGGCATCAGGGGCCCTCGCCAGCTGAAGGCCGGCGATATCGTCAAGCTGGACGTCGCAGCCTCCTACAAGGGCTACTTTGCGGATTCCACCATGACCTACGCGGTGGGTGAGGTGAAGCCGGAGGTTGCCCGGCTGCTCAAGGTGACCGAGCAGGCGCTGTGGCAGGGGATCGACAAGGCGAAGGCCGGCAATCGGATCTCCGACATATCCCACGCCATCCAGCAGCATGTGGAGAAGAACGGCTTCTCAGTGGTGCGGGCATTTGTGGGGCATGGCGTGGGACGCGACATGCACGAGCCCCCGCAGGTACCTCACTTCGGGCCACCCCACCAGGGTCCGCTGCTCCGGCCGGGAATGGTGCTGGCCATAGAGCCTCAGGTCAACATGGGCACGCCCGATATCTCCGTCCTCGCCGACCATTGGACGGCGGTGACCAGGGATGGGCAGTGGTCCGCCCACTTCGAGCACACCGTGGCCATCACCGCCAACGGTCCCGATGTCCTCACCCGTTGGGACCAGTGGGAATAGCGTCCGAGCGACCATAAAGGATGGTCCCCACAAACCGTTCGGCGTGGAGACTCATGACAGTGAGAAGGGGGCGAGGGGTGACCCTGGTCCCTTCTCACTGCTCCGTCAGGCCGTGGCACCGGGAGGCAGGATGCTGGTGCGCTGAACCGGCTTCGCCTTGCCGCTCCTGATCAGGTAGCCTTGATGGAACCAGACCGCCACTATCACAACCAGCCCCATTAGATCGGTCTCCCAACCCGGGGTGATCAACAGCAGCGCCGCGGCGAACAGCAGGGGTCGCTGCCACCAGTACACCCAGGTCCTCATGAAGCCGAAGAGCGAAACCCCGAGGGCGATCACCCCCAGCACCGCCGAGACCGAGGCCTCCACCCCACTCAGGAAGCTGTATCCCAGCAGGGTGATCTGCGGCGCGTAGCAGAAGACATATGGGATCAGATACGCGGGAGCCGCCAGCCGGAACGATTGGACCCCCGTCTTGGTGGGTGGAGCACCCGCCAGTCCGGCACCGGCCATCGCCGCCAGGGCCACGGGCGGGGTCAGATCAGCGATTATGCCGAAGTAGAAGACGAAGAGGTGGGCCGGCAGCAGCGGTATTCCCGCCTGCACCAATGCCGGTGCGGCTATGGTGGATGTCACCAGATAGTTCGCCGTGGTGGGCAGGCCCATCCCCAGAATGAGGGAAGCCACCATGGTGAAGAAGAGAGTGAAGAACAGGTTTCCACCGGAGAGCAGGATGATCCCGTTGGCGATCTTGAGACCGGCACCAGTCAGAGTGGCCGAGCCCATGATGAAGCCGATGCTGATGCAAGCGATGCTCACCCCCAGTGCGTCCCTCGCACCCAGTACCAGCGCCTCCCAGTACTTGCTGGGATGGACACGGGTTTGAGGAAGGGCGGCGCCCACGACGATACTTGTGATGATGCCGGTGACGGCCGCGTAGGGCGGCGTGTAGCCGTTCATCAGCATGTAGATCACCGCCACTATCGGCAGAAGCAGAACGCCCCTCTCCTTCATGATCTTCAGCGGACTGGGCAACATCCGTCGAGGGATCCCTTCCAGGCCGGTTCGCTTGGCCTCGAGATGGACTCCCGTGAGCACGCCGGTGTAGTAGAGGATGGCGGGCAGGGCCGCCGCGATACAGATCTCGATGTAGGGCCGACCCAGGATCTCGGCCATGATGAAGGCCCCTGCGCCCATGACCGGAGGCATCAACTGGCCACCGGTGGAGGCAGCGGCCTCCACGGCCCCAGCGAAGTAGGGTTTGTAGCCGATGGACTTCATCAACGGGATGGTGAACGAGCCGGTCCCAACCACGTTGGCCACCGACGAGCCGTTGATAGTGCCCATCAGGGCGGAGGAGAAGACCGCCACTTTGGCCGGTCCACCGGAGAAGCTACCCAGTAGCGCGGTCGCCAGGTCGATGAAGAACTGCCCCGTGCCGGTGCGCAGCAGGAAGGCCCCGAATAGGATGAACATGAAGACGTAGGTGGTGGCGACCCCCGCCGCCACACCGAAGATCCCCTCGGTGGTCAGGTACATGTGGCTGACCACTCGGGTGAATGGGTAGCCTCGATGGCTCAGAAAACCCGGGATGTAGTTTCCGAAGAGAGCATACAGGATGAACACCGCGCAGATGATGGTGAGTACGGGCCCCACTGCCCGCCGGCACAGCTCCAGCACCAGCAGGCAGGCAATGCTGCCCATGATGAGGTCGGCCTGGGACGGGTCCCCCATGTTCTCCACGATGTTATCGAAGTTGACGATGATGTAGAGGCCGACCATCGCCGAGAGAGCCATGAGGATCAGGTCGTACCAGGGAGGCAGCCTCAGGGTGTCCAGTTGGCCCTTGAACCGAGCGGGATACAGGGCATATCCCAGGACGAAGACGAAGACGAAGAAGGCCGCTCTCTGGATCGGCGCATCGAAGAAGCCGAAGAAGGTTGTGTACAGATGGAACAGCGACATGGCAGCGGCAAACAGCATGAGGAAGATGCCGGATGGGCCGGAGTACTTCCGCAAGCGGGAGGCTACGTCCAGCTTGGCCGTAATCCGCTCGGCTTCCTCCTCGGATACCGATTCAACAAGCGGGGGGGGCGATTGAGACATGCAATCCTCCTTGACCAAAGCAGCTAACCGCACCAGCGCGGGCGAGAGACACTTATCGGGGTAGCAGCCGTAACCACCATCCTTGGCCCATCGAGGCGACGATGCGCGGGCGCATCGCCACATCGATCACCAGGAGACTCAAAGGCTTCGCCAGAGAATCCAGCCGGAACTTCTCTCCTTCCACCTGCAAGCGGTTAGGCTCCGTGGATGCCACCCACACCCGCATAACAGGGATATCCCTGGACATGTTGATGATCCGAAACTGTTTGTGCTCGTTGTCGAAAACGAAATCGCCATCCAGGACGTCCGATGGAAGGCCCACTCCCAACATGTCGTAGTCCGTCTCTCGGACCACCAGATGGCCGTTGGGCGCCATTTCCAGGATCTCCTCCACCGGCCCCTTCTGGATCGAGTGCACGTAGCTGTAGATCATCCTATCGCCCAGGGTAATGGGGATCACCTTCACCAATGGACCGTTCTCCCCCGCATGGATCTCCAACACACTGGTTGGCCAGAGGGCCCCCAGCAGCAGAGCAGCGACTGCCAGAACCACCGGGACAACCCAGAGGGGAAAACAGCGACCGAGAAGAGGTACGCATATGTTGCGTGTGGCGAGCCAAGATTTCGAAGCCAAGGGGAAATCCTTCCGGAAACTCTTTGCTCGCCCGGGCGACCCACTGCTCTGGTGGGTCGCCCGGGCACCGGGGCCAGAGGGAACTCTCGCTCCCCGAATCCCCTACTTGATCACTCCGATCTCCCTGTAGTACTTCTCGGCGCCCGGGTGCAGCGGGACAGTCAAGCCCTTGACCGCCGATTCCTTGGAAAGCTCCTTGCCCTTGGCATGGGCCTGGGCCAGCTCCGGCTGCTTCTCGATAAGTGTCTTGGTCAGCCAGTAGACCAGATCGGGGTCCAGGTCCTCCCGACACACCAGCATCGACTGGACCGCGATGGTGGGCACGTCAGCCGTGAGGCCCTTGTATGCGCCGGAGGGCACCTTGGTAGTCACGAAGAACTTGTACTTCTCCATCACCTTCTTGGCATCATCGCCGGTGATCGGCAGCATGTTGATGTCCACCCCCGTGGTCACGTCGGTGATCGCCGAGGTGGGTACCCCACCCGTGACGGCAAAGCCGTCCACCTGCCGGTCCTTCATGGCAGCGGCAGCTTCGGCGTACGAAAGGAAGGCAGCCTTACCCAGATCCTTGTAGCTCATGCCGAGGGCTTCAAGAACCTGGCGGGTGTTGGCCTCGGTGCCGGAAGCGGCCGCCCCCACCACGAACCGCTTACCCTTCAGATCCGCGATGGTCTTGATGTTGGGAGTCACCACCCATTGGAGCACCTCGGGATAGAGGGCAGCGATCGCGCGGAAGTTGGTGATCTTCTCCTTGAACATCTCGGTGCCGTTCATCGAGTAGTCGGCCACGTCGTTCTGAGTGAGAGCCAACTCCACCTGCTTGTTCCTCAGCAGCCGCTGGTTCTCCACCGAGGCGCCGGTGGTCTCAGCGGTCACCGTCACCCCCTTGAGGTTCTTAGACCACAACCCTGCGATAGCCCCGCCATATGGGTAGTAGGTGCCCGCCGTACCACCTGTGGCCATGGACATCTTGTACTCCTTGGTCAGGGCGGGAACGCTACCCGAGGACGCAGCGGGGGCGCTCGTGGGCGCGGCAGCGGCCGGAGCGGTTGTCGCGGCAGGGGCAGCGGGAGCCTTCGTAGGCTCCGCGGCGGCTGGCTTCGCCGGGGCCTGGGGCGGCGCTGGAGTAGCGGCTCCGCTACAGCCCAAGGTGGCGAGAGCAACTGCTAAGAGTAGGACCCAGAGGTGACGCAGAGCAGGCTGCCTTTTCATATTACTCCCTTTCTCCTCACACCCGTTGTGGGGCAGCAGTACACACGAACGGCACACACCAGGGACACTCGAGGTCAAACCCACCTCCCTTCCAACCCCTACTTGCTCCATGCGTGGCTACAGCAGTGTGCCAAGGACTAGCGCCCACCTCCCCAGACTGGGAGTGAGCGCCGGTCTGAGACGCGCTGGGCGGCGCCTCTCTAGGGCAAGATTGGTTACCCGCGCAGGGTCCGCGTTGACCGATAATCGCTGCCGCCGGCTCCATAGCCGACAATGGTTGGTACCCGAGAGTAGGTCTAGGATGACGCGACTGCCAACGGAGGAATACTATCCAGAAGAAGAGCTACCAGTGGGGCATCCACCCACACCCATTCCACTGCGGATGTAGATATACCATCTTGTTGAGAGTTTAGTAAGAGCCTATTGTCTTGTCAACTGCACTGGCGCCACAACGGTGAGATCGCCAGTGCATCTGGAAGGAGCCTTCGACAAGGAGGATGCGCAGTAGCCTAACTGCCGGACTCTGCCGATGGGCTTAGCCGGTGACGATCGAGGCGGCCAGCAGAGGGCTAGCTCGCGGAGGTTGGGCAAGCAATAGGGTAGAAGAGCAAACGACCGCCCACTCGGCGGCGTGATCGGCGCAAAGATTGGGGTTTGTCCCCTGTCGCCCAGAACATCACTCTGCATGATACAGGGAACAAACCCCAACCCGTCTCGAAAAACTTCTGTCAACTCAGAGGTAAAGGTCCGATCGATTCATCGGCAGGAAGCAGTGACCCTCCGAGTCCGGTTTACTCAGGAGTGCCTGGTGTAGGTTGAGCCGCGCCGTGGTGAAGGCATGCTCGCATCCCGCCATGTAGAGGCGCCACACACGATAGGTCCTTTCGTCCACCTGCCTCCGCGCCTCCTCCCGGTTCGCCTCAAGTCGCTGGACCCAGTGGCGTAGCGTGAGGGCATAGTGTTCTCGAAGGCTCTCCACATCCCGCACCTCGAAACCCACATGCTCG
>JAJYNT010000485.1 GCA_021786215.1 Chloroflexota bacterium
CGCCCTCTCGGCGGCCGGCAACCCTCCGCCCCACATTAGTCAGTAGGATGTTCAGCCGCCGGCGAGGCCTGGGAGGAACGTAACCGTGTCGCCTTCGTGAAGAGGTGTGTCCAGCCCCCCCAGCTGTTCGCAGAGGGCTCCGTTGACGATGATCTCCGCGTGCCCGGTGAGTTGCTGTCTATCTGAGTCGAAGACCATCCGGCCGAAACGGCTCTGTCTCTCCTGAAGCGATCCCAGCAGAAAGCGGAGCGACACGCCATCTGGAAGGGTCTCCTGCATCACAACTTTCCGGGAAATGCTGCCGCTCAGCAGTTCACTCAACCAGGGTAGCACCTCTATCTGAATCTGCACGGGACCCACCCTCCTTTGATTGCCTACAATCTATTTCATTGGGAGGCCCTTTTCAAGCCGGGCTTCGATTGGCGGTGGGGCGCCAAAGTGGGCTATAATTTCATTATAAGTGACGTGGTCTTATGACCTAACCGAGATAGGAGGGTAGTCCTAACTAGTGTCGAAAGGCAATTCTACGCCGGAGCGCCGGCCCGTGGTTAGTTTGAATATCGACGTAGCCAATCTTCCTCGCGAGGCGATAGAGCGGCTGCTCGATCTGGCTCCAGGGCAGGGGCGGGTGCTTGTGCGCCGAGCCTTCGGTGACTTCCGACGGGAAGACATGGATGAACTGGCTATTCAGCTGTATCAGTTCGGATTTCAACTGGTGCACTGCCCCGCTTGGCCCAACCAGCGCGGCAGACTGAAGTCCGTGGTAGACGATGTCATGGCCCAGGATCTCCGGGACCAACTGGAGTCTGCCCCCGAGGTGGAGGTGTTCATCCTGGGGTCTGGCGATCGCAACTTCATCGCCGTGGCCAATGCCCTGAAGCGTCATGGCAAGAAGGTGGTCGTCGCCGCCGACCAGGAGAGCATAAACCGGGAGTTGAGGCAGTGCGCCGACGAGTATCTGGCGCTTCCTCGGAACCGTGGCTCGCGCCCGTTGCCCCAGCCGGAGCCGGAAGTGGAGTTTCACGCCCCTGGTGGGGAGGAACTGCTGGACCAAGTGCGCCTCCTGACCAACTCTACAGACTATCTCACCATCCGGCGGATAGTCAGGGCCCTGCTGCCAGATGACGTGAGCGGCACCGGCCGCGTTCGCTCGGTTCTGGCCAACAACGTTCAGGAGTTGATCGATGGAGGCTACCTGCGCACGGAGCGACGGGTGATCCGAGGACGCACCGTTATCACCTTGGAGGTGGTGGACGGCGATGCTGGTTCTGCCGGCAAGTCCGCGGTTGTGACCCCCGCGGCGACTGAGGTGGTGGCGGAGCCAACCCCTGCAGTCAGACGCCGCACTCGTCGGAATCCCGCCGTCTCCGCCGTATCCTGACGGCCTGCTCAGGCTGCGTGATCTTTTCTCGTTCCCGCATTCTTGGTAGTTGACATCGCCGCGCAGGGGCTTAGAATGGCTGCTGCGTGCCCGAATCTGGTCATCTGCTTTCGTGGTCGCATACCGAACCTTCCCCTTACTTGAGCGAACTGGGCGTCTGTGTATCCTTGAGTGTGTGCGCCCTTGGGCGCAGAGGGTGGTGTGTAGATGCCGGCGAGCCATGGCGAGCGATTGGTAATTGTGGTTGAGGACGACGACTCGGTGAGAGAAATGCTGTGTGAGCTGTTTCAGTCCATCGGTTTCAGAGTCACGGGTTGCAGCAACGGTAGGGATGGCTTGCAGGCGGTGAAGGAACTTCATCCCTCGGTGCTGACACTGGATCTCCATATGCCCGGAATGGATGGCGTGGAGGTCCTCGACCACCTCACCGACGACGTATCCACCGCCGCGCTCCCAGTTGTGGTGGTGTCCGCGTACGCCCCTGATCGGCGAGTGCGCTTCTGCGATCAGGTCAAGGCGATCGTTTCTAAGCCTTTTGACGTGGACGATCTCTGCGCAAAGGTGTGTTTGGCCGCGGGCATCTGATTGGAGTGGACCATGGGCCCCGGAGTTCGTCTCCGATGGGTCGTTCCCCTGGGCTTGCTGTTGGCATGTCTCCTGGCGGCGGCTTCATGGATGCTGTTTTCTGATACCGGGGGTCAAATCCCCTCAGCGCCTGCTCCCGCGACGGTCTCCATCTACGATCGCCACTCTGTTCTGCTGTACGAGGCCCTAGATCCCAAGCAGGGCAAGGCGGGCTTCGTCCCTCTCGAGCAACTGCCCACGTTTCTTCTTCAGGCTACGGTTGCCACCGAGGACTCCTCCTTCTACTCCAACCCCGGGGTCGATCCCCTGGCCATTCTTCGGGCTCTATGGCGCGACTGGAGACAGCACCGGATAGTCAGTGGAGGCAGCACCATAACACAGCAACTGGCTCGAACCCTCTATATGAGCCCCTCAGAACGGAGTGAGCAGAGCCTGGGTCGAAAGATCGATGAGGCCATCTTGGCCCTTCGGCTGTCGCTCCGGCTCAGCAAAGATAAGATCCTGGAACTGTACCTGAACAGCACAACCTACGGTCACCAGGCGATCGGTGTCGATGCGGCATCCAGGGTGTACTTTGGAAAGAGTGCCCGCGACCTGGATCTGGCCGAGAGCGCGCTGCTGGCCGGTATTCCTCAAGCCCCCTCTGACTACGATCCCCTAACCAATCTGGACGGGGCAAAGGCCCGGCAACGAGTGGTGCTCTCCTTGATGGTGAAGCAGGGCTACATATCCCAGGCTGAGGCCGATTCGGCAGCGGCCGAGCCTCTTCACCTGTCCTCCGCGGCCTTTCCGCTGAAGGCCCCACATTTTGTCGCCTACGTGCGCCAGATACTGGCCGATCAACTCGGCATCGATCCCGCCGTCACCGGACCCCTGCGGGTGTACACCACCCTGGACCTGGGGCTTCAGGAGATCGCCGAGGCTACGGTGAAACGCTACGTTGCCTCCCTCGTCGACAAGAACGTCACCGACGGTGCCCTGGTAGCTCTGGATCCCTCCACCGGGCAGATCCTTGCGATGGTGGGCAGTGCCGACTACTACGACAAGTCAATCGACGGCGAGGTGAACGTGACCCTGGCCGCTCGTCAGCCCGGATCAGCCATCAAGCCGCTGCTCTACGCTGCCGCCCTCGACAGTCATGTCATCACGGCCGCCACTGTGCTGTACGACGTGCCCACCTCGTTTCTCACCGCCGACGGCAAGAGCTACTCCCCCGAGAACTACGACCGGGTCTGGCACGGTCCCGTCTCGGTGCGCGAAGCGCTGGCCAACTCCCTCAACCTGCCGACGGTCGCGGTGATGCAGAGGCTGGGAGTTGGGGCGTTTCTGGACGTGGCGGGTCGGGCCGGACTCAACACCCTGGCATCGCGAAGCTCTGGCGACCTCAGCCTGGCGCTGGGCAGCGGGGAGGTGCGACCACTGGACCTGGCCTCGGCCTATGCTGCCCTGGCGGCGGGCGGCATTCACCGTGATCCGGTGGCGATCCTGCGGGTGGAGGACGCCCGGGGGCACGTGCTCTGGCAGGCGGGTGCCCCCCGAGAGCGTCGGGTTGTCTCACCCCAGGCGGCCTATCTGGTCACCGACATCCTGTCCGACAACGACGCCCGCTCCATCGCCTTCGGGCCGGACAGCCCTCTCAAGCTGAGCCGTCCCGCCGCTGCCAAGACGGGAACTACTACCGACTGGCGCGACAACTGGACGGTGGGCTATACTCCGGATCTGGTGACCGCGGTGTGGGTAGGTAACGCCGACAACAGCGCCATGAAGGGGGTTTCCGGCATCAGCGGGGCCGCGCCGATCTGGCACGACTTCATGGAGGAGGCGCTAAAGGGCCACCCCGCTGAGGCGTTTTCGGAGCCACCCGGACTCGTGAGGAGGGAGGTTTGCCCGGAGTCGGGGAAACTCCCCTCCCAATGGTGTCCAGATCGGCGAACCGAGTTGTTCATCGCCGGCACCGAGCCGACAGCTACCTGTAGTTGGCACCGTCCACTAAAGATCGACCGCTCCACCGGCCTGCTCGCTGGCCCCAGCACGCCTCCTCAGCTAGTGGAGGAGCGGGTGTTCGAGTTTGTGCCTCCTGAGCTTCAGGCGTGGGCGCGGAAGGTGGGCATCCCCGAGCCGCCAACCGAGCTCTCGGCGGTACAGGGGCAGCAGCCCACGTCAGGCGGCCTCCGTCCGAGGTTGATGTTGACCAGCCCGTCCCCCGGGACCGTGCTGCAGATCAGCCCTGACCTTCCCCTTGCCCTACAGAAGATCGAGGTGACCGCGGCCGGTTCCGGATTCGGGGGTTCGGTCCGGGTGGAGTTTCAGGTGGATGGTGTGCGGGTCGCCGCCTTCGATGCTGCTCCATACTCGGCGACCTGGCAACTCAAGGCCGGACACCACCTCTTCCGCGCGGTGGCTGTGGACTCTTCCGGTCGGGTGCTAGCCCAGGACGAGGTTGCGATCACGGTGGAGGGCGTGGCGGGAGGACCGTGACCAAGGGTCGCCAAAAGCGTTATCTTGATGTTGATGCGGTCAAGGTGTGACTGCTCCGGCCGGCAGGGCCGCCGGCCGTGTCGAGTGGGTGTGCCTTCCTGTAGGGGCCGGCAGGGCCGCCGGCCCCTACGTTATGACGAACGCGTGTCGTTTTTCGAGGACAGGGCCGGCGGGGTCGCCGCTCCCTACACATGGCGGTGTAGAGCGTAGAGTGGAGGTTGGAGCGATGGCTGGAGGTACGGCGGGGGCCAGACGGTGGCGTTGGGCCTTGGTTGCGGCGGTCGTGGTGATACTCGCCAGCGCTATCCTGGCCGCGGGCGCGGCGGCTGGTGGTTTGGAAGCCCCGACGGTGGAGCAGTTCGAACCCAGCGGTGCGAAAGATGTGCCGCCGAATGTGCCCATCGCTATCACCTTCGACAGGCCGATGCTGGCCCCCCTTGTCGAGCGAGCTCTGCACATCCAGCCGGCGGTGGATGGGTCGATCTCCTGGAAGGGCAACACCCTCATTTTCACGCCGCGGAGTGGATGGGCGAGGGGCACTCGCTACAGCGTTAGCCTGGATCAATCCGCGCGCAGTCTCTTCCTGTTGCCCCTGAGGGAGCCGGTCTCCTATCAGTTCATGACCGCGAAGGAGTTGTCGGTTACCACCGTCCAGCCTGCCAACGGCGCCACAGACGTGGCTTCCGACGGAAACATCTTGGCGCAGTTCAGCTACCCCATCGTCCCCCTTGGAACGACGGGAGGGAAACCCGATCCTCTCAGGATCGAACCGGCTCTAAAAGGGACCGGGCGCTGGCTGACCACCTCACTCTATCTGTTCCAGCCCACAGGGGGGCTGCCGGCCGGCGTGAGCTACCGGGTGACCATCCCCAAGGGGATCTCCGACACCGCGGGCAGCGCCCTGGCGGCGGACTACAGCTGGAGCTTCTCGACCAAAGCCCCGTCCGTATCCAAAGTAGTCCCCGAGGCCAACACCAGGTACGTCGGCCCGAACTCCCAGGTTCGGGTGACCTTCGACCAGCCGGTTGACCATTCCTCGGCCGAGCAGCACTTCTCCCTGAAGGGTCCGGATGGATCAACCGTCGCGGGTAACCTCTCCTGGGATAGCGATTCGATGGTCTTCCAGCCAAAGTCCCCGCTGCAACTTGCAACTTCCTACAGGGCGACGGTGTCGACTGGGGTCAAAGCGGTCCACGGAGGGGGGGAGACCAAGGAGTTCAGCTGGATCTTCACCACCGTTGGTCTCCCAAGGGTGGTGTCCACCGTCCCGGCGGGGGGTGCGGCGAACTTCCGGCCCTACGACTCCATCCAGATCACCTTCAGCAACCC
>JAJYNT010000092.1 GCA_021786215.1 Chloroflexota bacterium
CTGCAAGCGCCCAAGGTGCTCCTCTCCAACTATCCTCACCTCACCATCATCATCCCCTTGGATAGACCCACGGCCCGTAGGGCCGCCGAACTGAGAGCAAGCTACCGCCTCTGTTTGAGGACCCATCCATTACAGCTGAAGTGCTGACACGGACGAGGACTAGGGTTCAGTTTCGGGCTGTGGACAGCAACCGGCGTCCAATCAAGGTTGAGATGGCAATTGCCAGCGTCCAACTCGAGGCCAATCCATAGAGGAACAGGCACAAGGCTCTTGGAGGCTCGGAGTAGATGAATGCGGCGGCGGTGCCGGGCAGAGTGCCGCCGATCCTCTTTGCGCTGCTGCTCCAGAAGTACATCGTCAGCGGCCTGACGGCGGGAGCTGTGAAGGGGTAGAGTCATCTTAGCGCCGTCCCTCCTGCCAATGAAACGCTCCCGCGCGCTGGATTAGCCGGCACTCAGCTGCGTCATCTGTCCCACAGCAGATCCTCTCCCCTCACAGCCTGACACAGCTCTTTCTGCATGGCGAGGTCCACAACCATCATGTTTTCGCTATTGATACTATGTTGTTCTACTACTTGCATATGTGCTATGCTCCATCTATCATGAACATGCTGATTGTTGCCTTACATCTCATTATCAGCAGGACCAGGGTGGAGTGAACTGACGGATTCCAATGGGCGAGCCCAAGTCTTTGGAAAGGGGTGGCTGAGCAGTGAGCAAAGGGTCTCCTCGTTCCGCACTACTGACATGGCCGGCCATTATCTCCGTGATCCTGGCTCTTCTCTTCCCGGGGTCGCCACAGACGAGTTACGGGAAGGAGCCGGATGGGGGGCCAACCTCCTATTCGCAACAGGCTGCACTTCACGGCAAACGCCCCCCTAAGCCACCATCTCTCGTCAAGTCGCGCTCCAAGCTGGACTCTCGGCTCTCCTCTCTCGCCACGAACCGCACCCAACCGCACCTTGCCCAACCCGATGCGATGCAACCGGGGGGCGGCAGGGTTGCCGGCAGCCCCGTTCGGGTTCTCGTCAGGGGCGCCGGCAACGACGGAGGCAGGGCGCAGGCCGCGGTGATCAAGGCCGGTGGACGAGTGGAGGCCGCCTATGGGGGACTGGTCCGAGCGCTCGTGCCAGTAGACGCCCTGGACGCGCTGGCCGCCGGCAACGAAGTGACCTCCGTCGACCTACCTGTTCTTCCCGAGCCGGATATGGTGCAGGGTGAGGGCATCGCCGCGACCAATGCGGGAAACTGGCAGGCCGCAGGAATAACCGGGGCAGGGGTCAAGATCGCCATAATCGACATCGGGTTCGCCGGCCTCGCAGAACGGCAGGCGACCGGCGAGATTCCTACCGGGGTAACCGTGCAGGATTTCAGCGCGGGGGCTTACACCACCGAATCCAGCCACGGAACCGCGGTGGCTGAGATCGTCCACGGAATGGCTCCGGGCGCCAGCCTCTACCTACTCCGCATTTACGACTTGGTCAGCCTCGGTCAGGCCAAGGACTACTGCAAGAGCAACGGAATTCAGATCGTCACTCAGTCTCTCAGCTGGTTCACGACCGGACGGGGAGACGGCAATGGCGCGGCCGGCACCCTGGACAGCATAGTTGCCGATGCCAGAGCCAGCGGGATCCTCTGGGTAAACTCAGCCGGAGACTACTCCCGCAGCCATTGGGGCGGAAGCTACGTCGACACCAATACCGACGGGTGGCACGATTTCGCGACGGCAACCGACGGTTCCACGGACGAAGGCAACACAGTCAGCGTTCCCAATGGAGCCGAGATACGGGCATGGCTGCGCTGGGACGACTGGCCGCTATCGGCCAAGGACTACGATCTCTACCTGATTAAGGCAAGTGGCAATGAGATCGTGGCATACTCGACCCGCAAACAGAACGGCACTATTGACCCCACCGAGTACCTGGATTACACCAACAACACGGGGTCCACCCAGGACTTCTACCTGGCCATTTACAGTCCGAGCGACGCGCCCACTCCAACCCCCACCCCAACCGTGACGCCAACCCCAACGGCAACGGCCATAGCTACTGCCACGAACACGCCTACAGCTACCGCGACAGCTACGTACACACCAACGCCAACCCCGACGGCTACAGATACGCCGACACCAACCAATACGCCGACAATCACCCCGACCGCCACTGAAACTCCAACAGCTACCAATACGCCAACCATCACCCCTACGGCTACCAGCACGCCCATCCCTACCAGCACGCCGACCATCACCCCGACCGCCACTGAAACTCCAACAGCTACCAATACGCCAACCATCACCCCTACGGCTACCAGCACGCCCATCCCTACCAGCACGCCAACCATCGCCCCGACAGCGACTGAGACACCAACAGCTACCAATACGCCAACGGCGACCGCGACAGTCCCGACGGCAACTCCGACCGATACGCCAACCATCACCCCGACAGAGACGTCGACAACCGCGCAATTGGCTCCTCAGAGGGCTGTCCTGATGGTTGCCTACCAAGCCGCTCCGACTGTTACGCCGAAGTTTTCCCCCAGAATGGACCTCTTCGTCGAAGCCTCCTACAGCCTGCAGTACGCTACCGCCGCGGGCAGCGTGGCAGAGCCGGCCACCTCCCAGAGCGTCGTCTCCGCTGGCGCCGTTTACTGGAAGAGTGACGCGCTGGAAGCGTACAGTTCCCAGGGACCGACCATAGACGGCCGTATCAAGCCCGACATCGCGGGGCCGGACGGTGTAGCCTCCGCCACATTCTCAGGCGGGTTCTACGGTACCTCCGCCTCTGCTCCCCACGTCGCGGCCGCAGCCGCCCTGGTGAAGCAGGCCAACCCCGGCTTCGGTCCGGCCGATCTGCAATCCTACCTGGAGGGACGAGCACTCGACCTCGGGACGGCCGGCAAGGATAACCTGTACGGGGCCGGCGCCCTGCAGCTGCCCAAACTTCCGACGCCGACCCCCACCACCCCACCGGCTGGCAGTGGTAATGGAGGAGGTGGCGGCGGAGGTGGAGGTGGAGGTGGCGGCGGAGGAGGCGGCGCGTCGTCCGAGGCGACGGCTACCCCTACTGCCACCCCGCAGGTGGCGGGAGTCACCCCCGCCGTTCCTACTACCACGGCCACGGGACCATACTCCGGCGCCATCGACAGGACGGCGCCGGTGGTTCCAGCCCCCGCGGCTAACATTCAGGCGGTGATACCTTCCGCACCTCCCGGTGGCGTGGCGCCCGTTTCACCGGGTGGGACAATCGCCCTCATTCCACCGACGCCTGGAATAGCGTCGGTTGGGGGAAGCTTCGCCCAAGGGCCGGCTGCTGGGGCTACCATGGTCTTCAAAATAAGCAACCAGGGATTGGACGGCCAGCTTCAGCCACTCGTTGTGAGGTTCGAGCCAATCTCAACCCTTCCAGCCAACACCTCTCTTCCTCCAAACAGCGTCGTGATCAGGGTGTTCAGCCTGGAACTGATGAATTTCGACCCCAACTCCAATAGCGCCACGGCGATGACCGATCAACAGAAGGAGTCGACCTCCCCGCTTGTCCTAACCACCGGTCTCAGCGCCTCGGAGTACAACGCCCTGCCCACCCTTCCTGATGGCTCTCGAGACAGCTCCAGCTTTGCCCTCCTCAGGGTAAGACCCGACGGACAAACCGTGTTCATCCCCACCGTCTGGATGGCTGATCCGGCGCCTTACGGTTCGATGGTGGCGGAGTTCCAGGCCAGGTCGCTGTACGTGATGGCAGTGCTACCCCAAACGGCCAGGAGCGTCCCAGCAGACGAGAGGTACTTCCCCCAAACAGGCTTCAGGGTGAACCTGGATAGCTTCTGGAGCTACTTCCAGCGGCGGGGAGGTGTGAGGAGTTTCGGCTACCCGGTATCGAGGGAGTTCACCTTGCGTGGCTTCACGGTGCAGCTGTTTCAGAGGGGAATGCTGCAGCTGATGGCCGACGGCTCGGTCGCCACGATGAACTTGCTGGATAGCGGACTGATGGGCTTCACCCGGATAAACGGGAGCAGCTTCCCACCGGCCGAGAAGCCTCTTCTGGATAGCGCACCATCACCCGCCGATCCCGCGTACGCCGATAAGGCCATCGCTTTTCTTAGAGCCAACGTTCCCGACCAATGGGAGGGGCAGCAGGTCAACTTCCTGCAGAGCTACCTCTCGATGGTTAGATATGAGGACGCATATCCCAGGGGCAACGGCGAACGTGCGCTGTTGCCACTTCTGAACCTAGAGCTGTGGGGTCTACCCACCAGCAGGCCGGCCCAAGATCCCAACAATCACAACTTCGTGTACCAGCGCTTCCAGCGGGGGATACTCCACTACGATGCCAGCACGGGGACCACTCAGGGCCTGCTGCTGGGCGACTACTTCAAGGCGATCATGACTGGAAGGAATCTCCCCACCGATCTGGAGAATGAGGCGAGGGGAAGTAGCTTCTACCGCCAGTATGACCGGAGCCGGATGCTCATGCTGACAAGGGGGACGAATCCGCCGGGGAGCCATCTGACGGATGTCTTCGAGCCCGAGAGAACTCAGTGAGTGCAGGCCCGACAGGTCATCCCACGAAGTGATCGACTGAGCATGTCCTTCCTGAAATTGGGCGGGGGTCTGCCCCCCGCCCAATTTGGAACGACGCACTTACGCCATGTGGAGGTGGACACCCACCTGGGTGAAGGCATCGGGCACCACCAGCACCTTGGGATTCTTGCCCACGTACCGCTCCGCCCGCTGCATGGCCTCCGTGAAGTCGTGTGTCGGGATGCAGCCCATGGAACGAGCGTAGCCGGGCTTCCTTGCCCCCGGCATGAAGACGGCGCTGGTTCGCTGATGGGCTATCGCCCCCATGGAGATCATCGACAGGGCATGGAAGGGATGGTAGGCATAGGAGAAGCGATACTTGTAGATCCCCTCGGGATCGGTGGCCAGCTCCTCCTGGAAGCGCATCACCTCGCCGAAATCGGTGCACTCCTGTAGCCTGGCGTATGCCCCCCTGTAGCTGCCGAACCACTCGTCGTTGAACCAGCCGTCGCAGATGGCCGGTGCGATGATCACCCCACCCTCGTTGAACACCCCATGGGCGCGGGTAAGCTGAGCCCCGATGGCCTGGAGCATCAGGATCGGGTTTGAGCCCATGCCGGGACCGTAGTGGAAGGAGCGAGGCAGGCCGTAGACCAGGATGTCCGCCTTCCGCTCCAGCTTCAATTCCACGTTGGTCCGCCTGTCAGCCAGCTTCCAGCTCTCCTCCTGCACCGCATCGGGGGCTCCGGCGTACACCCCCAGCACCTGTGCCTTGGTCCCCGTCACCGCGTCAACCACGAAGAGCCGCTTGCCGATCCCCTTCTCGATAGCCTTCCCGATTGAGTCGAACTGCCGCCGCATCAGGCTGCCGGTCCCAACGGGAAGGAAGTCATCCCGATGCATTGTGGAGGGCGTGTGGTGGGAGGCGATGGAGCGCCAGCTGGTGAGCCCGGTGACGCACATCTTGTAGCCGCCGCTGTAGCCCCCGTAGGGGTTCCCCTGGACGTGGCCGATCAGGATCGGCAGGTCGCACTCCGCCATCTCGCGGTTGAAGGTGACAGCGTTGCCCATCTCATCCCTGCCGAAGTCCACCATGCCGGCCGGGTCCTCGGAGTCGTGCATCAGCAGCCGGTCGGGCCAGAACTGATCCACGATCTCGCGACCCAGATACCAGTTGAGCTCCTCCAGGGTGTTCTTCCGGTGGAGCCCCATGGCGCAGATCAGCTTGATGTCCTGGTCCCGAATTCCGGC
>JAJYNT010000270.1 GCA_021786215.1 Chloroflexota bacterium
GATTCATTAGCATCGTTGATTAACAGGGTTTTTACAACTAGCTAACAACCTCTTAACCTACTAGGCTCTTGCATGGAGTATTCTCTCCCCTTGCCGCAGACGCTTCACATTCTCCCCTTTCACAGGCCGGGCTGCCTACGCGGGAAGGCAGCCCGGCCCGCCTTATGTCAGAGCTACCTATCCGTGAAAAGCTCGTATCCATCTCGACCAATGGTCATCTCGATCGTCCCATTGAGGTCGGTCCGCAGAAGTAGCGAGCTTTTCAGCATCTCCAGGGTGGCCTCCGCGGGATGTCCGAAGCGATTGTTCGCCCCCACCGACAGAACCGCCACCCGGGGCGCAATCGTCCTGAGGAACTGCTCATCCAACGCTCCCGCCGCTCCGTGGCGAGGGACGCGCAGCAGATCCACCGGGGAGCAAGAGCTCCGAGCCATCTGGGTTTGAACGACCCGGGACAGATCTCCGGGAAGCAGCACGCTCACCCCGCCGGAGACCACCTTCAAAGCCAGCTCCGGCTCGCCATCCGCGCCATTCTCCCCCGGCGCCCAGAGCACCTCCAGCCAGCCATCGTCGTCCAGTGGGATCCTCTGGCCGGTGACAGCCCGCACAACGGGAATCCCCCGCTCCTGCAGCAGATCGGACCAGGCCTTGCCCGCCCCTTTGGCCGGGGGAAACCCCGGTTGCAGAACAAATCCCACAGGCTGGCGGCGCGCCACCTCCAGCATGCCGGCCAACCGCTCCTCGCCGTAGCCCGTCAGCACCACCCCATCCAGCCCTCTATCCAGGATACCCTGCCTTCGTCCCAGCGCCTCCACGATAGTCATGGGGCTGGGCCCGCCGTCCACCAGGATCCAATGTCCCGCGCCGCTCCGGATGAGGGTAGCATCGCCGTGACCCACATCCAGGAAGTAGAGGTGCATCCTGCCATCCGGACGACCGGAGAAGCTCAACAGCCCCAGGCTGAAGACAGCCGCCACAGCTCCCACCAACATCCAGGGAGGCACAAGCCTTCCCGCGGCACCGATGGCTCCCCGCACTCGCTTCATCTCCGGCATGGGCCAGAGTGAAACGGCCAGCATCACGAGATAGTAGCTGGACACGAGACCGTAGCCGAGGGACCCAATGGATAGAACGGCTCCAGGCAGCCGGGACGTCCAGCTGATTACGTCTACAAGGTAGGTCAGGTAAAGCCAGGCAAGCGGCGCCAGCAGCTGTCCCAGGGGCTGGAAGAGCGCCCCGAGGGCGATGGTCAACCCACCGACCACCATCAGGCCCGGCAGCACCGTGGTAACCAGCAGATTGGTCAGAGGGGACACCAACGACAGGGTGTGAAAACTGTCCACCAGCACCGGGAGTGTGAAGAGTTGAGCCGCGAGGGTGACCGAGAGCGAAGAAGCCAGCCAGCCGGGTAGCCAGCGAAGCCAGCGACGCAGCACCGGCTCCAGCAGGACGAGGCCGGCGGTAGCGAGAAAGGAGAGCTGGAAGCCCAGATCGTAGATCAAGGGAGGGTCCAGCCCTACCATGATGGCGGCCGAGAAGAGGAGGAAAGAGAGGGCATCTCCCCCGCGACCGACCAGTATCGCCGACAGACTCATCGTGGCCATCAGAGCAGCTCGAAAGGCCGAGGGCGGCAACCCTGTCAGCAGGGAGTATAGCCATACTGCCAGGATCGCCAACAGGGTGGCCGGGCGACGGGCCAGAAATCGCAAGGCTGCCAACTGGGCAACGCCGGCCACCACCGTGACATTGAACCCTGACACGGCTACGATGTGAGTGGTGCTTGTGGCTCTCAGGGCGTCCTGAAAGTCGGCCGGCATCCCCACGCGAGAGCCCACCAGAATGCCGGCTAGTAGTGACGCCTGGGGCTCCGGCAGTAGGAATGCGCACAGCTGTTCCAGCCGATCTCGAATGCCATTGACCCACACCATGGCATCCGATCCCGATGGGCGTTCTGCCAACTGGAGGAATGGGTATTCCAGGGTGGCATGTATCCCCTGTCGAGCAAGATTGACCGCCCAGTAACCCGAACCGTCGGGCACCGGGCTCAAGACGCCTCTCGCCACCACCCGATTGCCGTAGCTCCATTGCCGAAAGCGATCGGTGCGCACCAGTAGCCGCCCCCGCACCAGCTCGTCGCCACCCTGGTGCCGCAGTCGGTCCACATCGAGAACCAGCGATTGGTAGCTGTCCCTCAACTCTGGCCGGCCGGCCACGGTCCCTTGGACCGTCACCGAGGATCCCACCCACGGAGCCATAGGATCAGCATCTGGGACGACACTCAGCGCCCGCCATATCCCCATCAACCCAGCAACCACGGACAGGGCGGTAACCCGTAGTTGCCGGTCTTCTCGCCCCAGTAGGGCGGCCATTGCGGCCGGTGCCACCAGCAGAAGCAGAACATCTCGTCCGGCTCTGGCATCGTCCCCCGACGCCAGCCCTAAATAGAGCCCGGCCAACCACCCTATGGACAGAAAGATCAGCGTCAACGCCGGTCGGCCCCAACGGAACGAGGGCTCCACAGCCCGAATCGTACGCGATAGGATCCTGCAAGCGACTCTAGTCCAGCGAGAAAGCAGGGCGAGAGGACATCTACATTGTACATCATGCCGTCGTCGAGGAGAGCTATCGGTGCCGGTTGGAACAGCCACCGGTCGTCTCCATCGTGGCAACCAAGATCTGATATCAACAGATAGCCAATGTGATAGTTGCAGATTACTCAACCAAGCGTATAATGTTCTTCACGATGCATCTCCCCAACGCCATGGATGGTGGATACAACCCATGACCCCGGCTCAAGAGGGCAACTCCTCCAAATCCCGCGACGGCACCGTTCAGCGACAGCTGTATCAGGCGCTCAAGTTCGACATCCTCAACGGGGTGTTCGAAATGGGGGCAAGGCTGAACGAGAGTCAGCTGAGCTCCAGATACGGAGTGAGTCGCGCTCCTCTCAGACATGCCCTAGCGCTCCTCCAAGCGGACGAACTGGTGGAGGCGAGGCCACGGGTAGGGTATTTCACCTCCACGCTCACACGGCAGGACGTCGCGGACATCTTTGAGATGCGTCTGCTGATTGAGGCAGTGACCGCCGAGAAAGCCGCGACACGCATCGGTACGGAAGCCCTGAATCGTCTGCAGCAGCTCAGTTCGCCCTACCGGCCCGGCGATCGCCCCAGCTACCGAACCCATCTGATTGAGAACTTGGAGTTCCACGGCATTATCGCCGAGGCAGCGGAGAACAGACGGATGGCTCAAGTCCTGACACAACTGATTGAACACGCGGAGAGGCTCTACTACCTGCGTCTGGACTTGAGCACCGGCGATGACGTGGTAGGGGAACACTTGCAGATAGCGACTGCCCTGGGACAAAGAGACCCGGCGCTGGCACGCGATCTCATGGTTCGTCACCTGTTGGCTGGCCGCCAGGCTGTCTGGGATGCCATAGACCGATTAACAGCCCACAGGTCGCTCTGATTGGTGCCAACTATCGATTGAGAAATCGCTAGACTGGAGGTGCACAACGGAAACTAATATCTCGCCGTTCCCCAGTCGCCGCAAAGCCCCCCGAGAGACCCGCACCGGATCGTGGGCTCGCTTTGGCAAGCCGGCGACGAACCGTTTGCCCCAAACCCCGCGAAGTCGGATGAACCGAAAGGAAAACCGCCATGCGTACCGTCCGGTTAATGGTCCTGCTGGCACTTGCCGTCCTTGCGGTATCTCTCTTCGGATGCAAGGGCGCCGCGCAGCCAGCAGCGCAACCACCCGCACAGCCAACTGGACAATCCGGGGCACAAGCTACTCCGAAACCCGCGTCGAGCACGGAACATAAGGTCACCATCCGCCTCGCCCACACCATCCAGCCGACCGATCCCATCGGCCAGGGCGCTCTGAAGCTCAAGGATGTGGTCGAGAAAGAATCAAACGGCTCAATCACCGTTCAGATCTACCCGAACAACGAACTGGGCGGCGAGAACCAGCTATTCGATCAGTTGAAGCAGGGCTCCATCCAGGTGGCGATCACGGCCGCGGGCACCGCCGGCAACCTGGTGCCGGACATCAGCGTGTTGGATGCCCCCTACGTCTGGAAGGATTGGGCATCCGAGAAGGCCGTGATGAATGGACCCATCTTCCAGCACTTCGTGGACGAATTCGAGTCTCAACAGGGTCTCAGGCTGTTGAGCGGAACCTGGTACTACGGATTGCGGAATCTGACAGCAAACAAGCCGGTGAGGACCCCGGATGATGCGAAGGGAATGAAGATTCGTACTCCGCCGGCCCCGGTCAACCTTCTGGCGGGTAAGGTCCTCGGCGGCGATCCTACACCGATGGATTTCCCTCAGGTGTACCTCGCCCTCAAGTCGGGCACCATCGACGCCGAAGAGAACCCGCTGACCACCATCTACAGCGCCAAGCTGTACGAGGTGCAGAAGTACATCATCCTCACGCATCACCAGCAGCAATCACAGGTTGTCTGGACCAGCGTGAAATTCTGGAACAGTCTCAGCCCCAACCAGCAGAAAGCGCTGCGAGATGGCGTCAACCAGGGTGGCGAACTCGCGGCAGAGCTAGCGCAGAAGGCCGACACGGATCTGTTGACCAAGCTTCAGGCTATGAAGGGGCTAACGGTCATCACCGATCCGGACTACGCGGCGTTCCAGGCGAGGGCAAAAGAGCTGGTGCCCCAGATGAAGGACAAGTGGGGCGATCTATACAACCAGATAGTCTCGGCTCAGCAGTAAGAGAAAAGTGGGGTGCCCTTCCGTGCAGTTGGGCACCCCCTGTGCCCTTGGAACAGCCGTAGATCCCGATCCTGGAATTCGCATGACCGTGATAGCTGGCTACTGGCTGAAAGTGGGAGATTCGCGAATGCTCACCGGCGATCAGCGTACTGGAGAACACCTTGAAGGCACCACAGGGAAGGCCGCCAACTCTCCCTCCGGCACCGCGGCACCGGCGAGGCTCGGGAGCGCAGCCCGTGCCCATAGCCTTCTCGGCCAGTTAAGCTGGGCGTACGACGCTGTAGCCGTTCGCATCTCGATCGTTTCCCTGGCCTTGCTGGTGCTGCTGGTTGGGCTGCAGGTCTTCTACAGGTACGTGCTCGACCATCCGCTTACCTGGACGGAGGAGATCGCGACCTACGTCTTTGCCTGGATGATCTTCTTCGGTGCAACCGTCAGCATACGACACGAGACCGCTCCAGCTTTGCACATCCTCATAGATCGTCTCTCGCCCGGGCCGACGGAGGTGATCGAGAACCTGGCCAACCTGATCGGCCTCGGCCTCGGCGCGATAATCACCTGGCAGAGCCTCGAGATGATAACTACTACGCTGATGCATCAGCTCACGCCGGCTCTGCAGATCCCGGTGGCCTATCCCTTCCTGGTGATGCCGATTGCTGGCATCGGGTTCGTCCTCCACTATCTGGCCAGGGTCTCCAAGCCACTCCAGGGAACTGGCCCAGCGGTTCGGCGCCTCGCCATCTCCTTAGCTCTTGCGGTGGTGGTGTTCGCCATACCGCAAATTATCCCTTCCGAATGGGCAAATCTGGCTCTGATCGTCGCGCTGGTCCTGGGATTCGCTATCGGATTGCCGGTAGCCCTGGTATTGATATTTGCGGTCCTCTACACCCTGATGACCCAGGGCGATCAACCGCTCTCGATCATCCCGAGCACCCTGTTCACCGGGGCCAACAACGTTCTGCTAATGGCCGTTCCTTTCTTTATGCTCACCGGGGCAACAATGCAGACGGGAGGACT
>JAJYNT010000151.1 GCA_021786215.1 Chloroflexota bacterium
ACCAGGTAGCGCACGCTGTACGCGCCGATGACCGAGAAGAGGACGATCAGCGGGCCGAGGATGGGGAAGGGTATCAGGGCAATCTTGACCCACAGTCTCACCAGCGGCAGGTTCAGCACCAACAGCATGGTGTTGCCGATGTACATGCTGGCTATCACCGCCCAAACCAGCTGGGGGTTTTCCTGGAAGAGGCGGGGGCCCGGCTGAAGACCGTACATCATGAAGCCCCCAAGCATCACCGCCAGGGCGGGCCCGGCCGGGATGCCGAAGGCGAATAGCGGGACGAAGCCACCCTGGCTTGTCGCGTTGTTGGCCCCCTCGGGGGCGGCGACCCCCTCGATCACCCCCGTGCCGAACCTCTCCGGGTGCTTGGAGAGTCGTTTCTCCATGTCGTAGGCAACGAAGGTGGTGACTGCCGGACTGCAGCCTGGGAGTAGCCCCATGAAGAAGCCGAGGCCGGTGGCTCGCAGCATCGTGCCGATCAAGCCCTGCAGTTCGGCCCAGGTGGGCATCAGCTTCTTGATGGTGCTGGTGTAGATGAGATCCAGATCGCTCTCCACGTTGATCAGCACCTCACCTATGGCAAAGAGCCCGATGATGACGCTGATGAAGTTGATGCCTCCCATCAGGTCCACCAGACCGAAGGTGAGGCGGGCCGAACCGGTGACCGGGTCCAGGCCGATCATGGAGACCAACAGGCCGATGGACATGGCGATGAAGCCCTTCAGCAGAGCTCGACCCGAGAGACCGACGATCAGGCTGAGGGCCATGAACATCAGGGCGAAGTACTCAGGCGGGCCGAAGGCCAGGGCCACACCGGCGAGAAGGGGGGCGAAGAGGGTCAGCCCCACCATGCTGAGGGTGCCGGCGAAGAAGGAGGAGATGGCCGAGATGGCCAGGGCGGGTCCAGCCCGGCCCTGCTTCGCCATCTGGTAGCCGTCCAGGGTGGTGGGGACCGAGGAGGCCTCCCCGGGGATGTTCACCATGATTGCCGTGGTGGACCCGCCATACTGAGCCCCGTAGTAGATGGCTGCCATCATGATCAGGGCCGGGGTGGGGGACAGGATGGTGGTGAGGGGCAGCAGGATGGCAATGGCCGAGGTGGGACCGATGCCCGGCAGTACTCCGACCAGGGTTCCCACCAGGGATCCAACGAGCGCGAAGAGGAGATTCTCCGGCGTCAGGGCCTGCGCGAACCCCTGGGCCAGCATCTGCCATGAGAAGAGCATAGTCGTATCCTCTATCTTTCCGGTGGATCTAGAAGATCAGATCCAGCAAGCCCAGGGGGAAGCCGAGCCCCAGGAAGTCGATGAAGACGAAGAGCACGGTGATAGCACTCAGCAGGCCGCAGAGGGGCGCCACCCACCAGCGGTACTTACCCAGGTACCAGACTCCCGCGGATATGTAGAGCAAGGTGGCCACGGGGAAGCCCAGAGGCTCCAGCATCGCTAGATACAGGATCATGAGACCGATGTTGATGAGAACGCGCCGCTTCCCCATCGCGTCGGGCCAGGCGATGGTCTTCCGCTCGCCCCGATACCGCCATCCGCTCATGAACAGCGCGATGCCGGCTGCCAGGATCATCCAACCGATTATGACTGGAAGGGTGCGGGGGTGCAGACGCTCCCCGGCTGTCCCAGATATCTGGAAGGAGGCTATCAGGGTCAGGATGGCCAGAACGGTCATGAAGGCTCCGGTCGCTAGGTCGGCCGCGCGAAGAGTTCTAATCATTCGTTGCCTCCAGAATAGGTAGGTACGGCCGTCTGGAGGGGGCCTTTTCGCCGCCATCCCGAGCCCAACGAAGGCGGTATCCCGGGATGCCCGGCTTCGCTTCGCCAGCGGGGAAGTGGACGGCGAAGAGGCCCTCTCAACCCCGGGGTTACTTCTTCAGCGAGTTGGTAATCTCCTGGTAGCGCGGGACCAGCTTCTGGATGTAGTCCTGGGACTCCTTGGAGCCCATGGACATGGGCACGAAGCCCTCCTTCTTCTGGGCTTCGACGATCTCGGGGTTCTTGGTGAGGTCGACGAAGGCTTTCTCCAGGACGGATACCACGTTGGCTGGGGTTCTGGCAGGCACGGCCACGCCTCGGTCCACGGTCTCCACCAGGTCCACGCCCTGCTCTTTGAAGCTCTTGGCGTCGGGCATGGGCGGGAACTTGTCCGGTGTGGCCATGCCGAGCACCGTCTCCTGATCCCTGTACTTGAAGACATCGTCGGAGTTGGCCATTAGGGCGGTGATGTGGCCGCCCAGGAAGGCGGTGATGGAGGGGGCGGCGCCGGTGAAGGGCACGTATTCGAACCGGGCCCCGGTCAGCTTCTGCAGCTGAAGTGTGGCGATGTGGGGGCCGGTGAAGGTGCCCGAACCGCCGATGGTCAGCTTGCCGGGGTTCTTCTTGGCGTCGTCGATGAAGTCTTTCAGACTCTTATAGGGGCTCGACTTGAGGACTATCAGGCCCAGCGGGGTGGACTGGAAGATGGATACCGGAAGTAGCTGCTCGGTCTTGAAGCCCACATCCTGCTGCATGGGCATGAGGATGATGTGGGGGATGTTGATGCCGGTGACCTGGTAGCCGTCGGGCTTGCCGCGGGCGGCTTCCGCCCAGCCGAGGGCCCCGCCGCCACCCACCTTGTAGTCCACGATCACCTTCTGGCCCAGGGCCTTCTCCAGATAGGGCTGTTGCCTCCGGGCTTCTCTGTCCGACTGCCCGCCCGGGTCGAAAGTAACCATGTAGGTGATTTGTTTCGTGGGGAACTTGCCCCCACCCGCGAGACTGCCGCACCCCGCGGCGACGACCAGGGCCAGGGAAACGAGAGACACCAGTGTAATCGCCAACAACCTCGTTAGCATGGGACCTCACTCCTCCCTCTTTCTTTGGGCACGTGCGAGCGGTGCACGTGCAACCTGAGGCCGTACCCCCGCTGGAAACAACCTCATAGTAGCAGTCACCGCGGCATGGTGCAAGATCTTGCCCGGCCCTTGCGATGGGTTGAGGGTGGATGTACACTATCCGCGAGAGATTCCCAGCCTCACTGCCTCGTCGCGTGGAGCGGGTTGACCCGCGGGACGTCCAGGGGTCGCTGCAGGAGCCCTACTGTGGGGTCCCAGGGGCATAATACCGCCTCTCTTCCAAGGAAGTTGCTCACGCCTCAGCGGCGCAAGGCCGCGTTTCTTGCCGCCGAATGCCGGCGGCACGGTGAGGTCAACGGCCTGGAAGTCGTGGTAGCGCCCAGGGCCGAAGGTTTCGAGCGGTTCAGCTAGCGGCGCCGGTGACCGGTGCTCGGACGCCTGGAGGTGGTGCTTGACATAATGCATGATCCATGTCATGGTTAGCGCGCCGAGGTTGGGTTTCGGGCGGCAGTTCCCCGCGTTCTAGCCGCCGTCTTCCGCGTACTCTGTTCTCCGTGTTTCTTCACAATCCGGGGCGTCTTGCGCCCGAGAAAGGGAAGGAGAAGCTGTGGCAAACCGATCCGCTGCGTTGAGCCAGTCCGCCGCCGAGCGCGGATGGCTGGATCGTTTCTTCAAGATCACCGAGAGCGGCAGCTCGGTGAACACCGAGGTGGTGGCGGGTATCACCACCTTCATGGTGATGGCCTACATCATCTTCGTTAACCCCTCGATCTTATCCTTCGCCGGTATCAAGGACCTGCAGGGTCTTGGACCCTCCTTCGCCGCGGTTATGGCAGGCACCTGCCTCGTCGCGGGCCTAATGACCATCCTCATGGGCCTCTGGGCCAACTATCCCTTTGCGCTCGCCCCCGGCATGGGGCTGAATGCCGTCGTGGCGTTTCAGCTCATCGTCGGGATGAAGCTCCCCTGGCAGGCGGCCATGGGGGTGATCTTCCTTGAGGGCGTTGCCATCACCCTCCTGGTTCTGACCGGCCTGCGAGAGGCCGTGTTCAAGGCGATCCCGATAACCCTCAAGAAAGCAATCGGCGTGGGGATCGGCCTTTTCATCTTCTTCATCGGCCTCACCGATGGGCAGTTGATCAATTGGGGCTCCAAGGACCTCGGCACCCCGGTCGCCCTCGGCAGCCTGACCACCGGCCCCGTCCTGGTGACCATTATCGGTCTCTTCGTGACCATCTGGCTGATGGCGAAGAGGGTTCGAGGCTCCCTGCTGATAGGTATCCTCATCAGCACCATCGTCTCCATCGTCGTGAACTCCATCAGCGGTGGCAAGGCCTTCCCCACGCCCGGGGTGGCGGTTATCCCCACCTCCGTGGTGGCGGTTCCGGATTTCTCGCTGCTGGGGCAGGGGATCAACTTCGGGGTCTTCGCCAAGATCGGCATCCTTGCCGGTGTCCTAACTATATTCTCCCTGATGCTCTCCGACTTCTTCGATACGATGGGTACCGTGATCGGGATCGGCGGCAAGGCCGGCTGGCTGGACAAGAAGGGCAATCTGCCGAGGCTGTACCAGGTGCTGATGGTTGACTCATTGGCCGCACTTGTCGGTGGCGCGGCCAGCACCAGCTCAGCCACCACCTATGTGGAGAGCGCCGCGGGCGTCGGCGAGGGCGCGCGCACCGGCTTGGCCTCGGTGGTCACCGGGCTGCTGTTCCTGCTGGCGATGTTCTTCGCTCCGATCGCGGGAGTGGTTCCCGCCAACGCGACGGCTCCGGCCCTGCTGGTGGTGGGCTTCCTGATGTCCTCTGTGGCGATGGAGATCGACTTCTCGGACATCGAGGAGGGGCTGCCGGCGCTGCTCACCGTTGCCATCATGCCCTTCACCTACAGCATAACCAATGGCATCGGCGTGGGCTTCATCACCTACACCTTCCTGAAGATCGTGAACGGCAAGGCCAAGAAGCTTCACTGGGCGATGTACGTCGCTTCTCTTGCGTTCCTTGTCTACTTCGCCCTGCCCTGGTTGCAGGCTACCTTCGGGGTGTAGTTCCGCCTGTCCCGCAAGTCGAAAGGTCCGAGACCCCGGCCGGCTCTGCTCGCCGGCCGGGGTCTCGGACCTTTTTCGTGTGAGTGCCACCTGCCTCTTTTCCTCATCTCTGGTACGGGACGTGCCAGGCGAATTGTAGTTGATCGTCGAGCAAGAGGAGGTGCTCTCATGTCTATCCCAGTCGGTCGTACCAAGAAGGCTACCCAGACGGTTACCCTATCCGTTGGAGATGAGGCCCCCGACTTCACCCTGCCCACCCATCTCGGCACCGTGGTGGGGGCCGGCAGCAGCAGCCATTTCTCCCTGAGCAGTCTGCGGGGAAAGCGCCTTGTGCTGATCACCTTCTTCCCGCTGGCCTACACCCCGGTTTGATCGGCCGAGATGCCTTCGTTGGAGGCAGACAAGGATCGTTTCGATCGAGCGGAGACCGATCTCGTCGGTATCAGTGTGGACCACATTCCCGTGCTGAAGAGTTGGGCGCTGTCGCTTGGCGGTATCAGCTACCCGTTGGCCTCCGACTTCTGGCCCCATGGAATGGTCTGCAGTCAGTACGGTGTGCTCAGGGCTGATGGATACAGCGAAAGAGCCAATTTCATTGTCGACAAGAATGGCCGGATCGCCTACATCGATGTACACGATATCGACGAGCGGCCCGATAACGAGGAGCTATTGGAGATCCTGAGAAAGCTGTAGTTGGTGATAATGGTGACTCGGAGGGAGATGTACGAGCAGGCTGCTCTCTGAGAGATCGGGGGGCCGGCTTCCGCTTGCCAAAACGGAAGCGTCCGAGTCATGATTATGACTGCTTCCGTTCCGGCG
>JAJYNT010000454.1 GCA_021786215.1 Chloroflexota bacterium
CTGCCGACCTATCAGCCGCTCCGCTTCGGAGTCCCGAACCCTGCTCCAGCTCTTGCGTTCCGGGTTTCCCCGCTCCGCTGATCTCCTTCGCTCCGTTCGGTGCAACTTACCGGATCTCTCGGGGCAAAAGCTACTATAGGGCACCCTCGAGGGTAAGTCAATTCCCAAAGTTGCAGTTTCGAGCGGTGTCTCCCGTGATGCTGGGGTTAGCCAGAGCTTGTTGCTCTTACGCCTTTTCCAGGGCCTGTTCGAGATCCTCCAGGATGTCCTGGACGTCCTCGATCCCAACGGAGAGACGCAGGAAGTCATCCGTTACTCCTGCTTGCAACCGTTGCTCGCCGCTGAGTTGCTGGTGGGTGGTGCTTGCTGGATGTATGACCAACGACTTTGCATCCCCCACGTTTGCAAGCAGCGATATCAGCCGCACGCTGTCGACAAACCGCTTCCCGGCCTCCAGTCCCCCTTTGATGCCGAAGCCCATCATTCCGCCAGCCCACCCGTTGCGGAAGTACTTCTTGGCCAGGCGGTGGTCCGGGTGCGACTCCAATCCGGGGTAGGCTACCCAGGAAACCTTGGGGTGACTTTCCAGAAACTGGCCCACCTTCAGGGCGTTGGCGGAATGCCGCTCCATTCGAAGAGGGAGGGTCTCCAAACCCTGGAGGAATAGGAACGAGTTGAAAGGGCTGAGCGCGGGGCCAAGGTCTCGCAGCATCTGGACGCGGGCCTTCACTATGTAGGCGGCGTTGCCGAAAGACCGGGTGTAGCTCACGCCATGGTAGCTGGGATCCGGATCGACCAACTCGGGGAACTTGCCGTTGTCCCAGTTGAAGCGCCCCGCGTCGACGATTATTCCCCCGATGGAGGTGCCATGGCCACCGATGTACTTGGTGGCCGAATGGATTACCACATCGGCGCCATGATCGATCGGCCGGCAGAGATAGGGAGTCGCGAAGGTGTTGTCGATGAAGAGGGGAACGCCGGCGTCGTGGGCGATGGTGGCCACGGCTTCGGTATCCAGGACGTCCATCTTTGGGTTTCCGATGGTCTCCGCATAGAGGGCGCGAGTCCTTGGCGTGATCGCCTTGCGAAAGTTATCGGGATCGGACGCGTCCACGAAACGTGTGGTTATGCCCATTTTCGCGAAAGTGACCGCGAAGAGATTATACGTTCCACCGTACAGGGTGCTGGACGAGACCAGTTCATCACCCGCACGCAGGATGTTCAGCAGCGAGATCATCTCGGCCGCTTGGCCCGAGGCGACGGCCAGCGCGCCCACCCCGCCCTCCAGGAGAGCCACACGCTTCTCAAAGACATCCGAGGTGGGGTTCATGATGCGAGTGTAGATGTTGCCGGCTTTCTCCAGTGCAAACAGGCTCGCCGCGTGATCGGCGTTCTCGAACACAAAGGAGGAGGTCTGATAGATAGGCACCACTCTCGACCCCGTCGTCGGATCCGGTGTCTGTCCGCCATGCAGGGCGAGGGTGTCAAAACGCCAGGAGTTCTCGCTCATCTTGATCTCCTTCCGAAATCGTTACCCGGAGAGGGAATATTGTCATGCGCACCGATCGGCTTACTAGACTATGTAAGAGATTGGCGTCAGTATAGGTGGCTGGAGGGGTGGTGTCAACAGCGGCCCCGGCCTTCCGGCTCAGTCGAAACCGAGGCCTCGCTCCTTCATGCTGAGCCAGCGCTCGCCGCGACCGACGATCAGATGATCGAGCAGCGCCACGTCCAGCAGCTTCCCGGCTTCCACGGACTGTCGGGTCACCTGGATGTCGTCGCGGGATGGGGACGGGTCTCCGGAAGGGTGGTTGTGAACGAGCACGATAGCCGCGCAGTTCTGCCGAATGGCCTCCTTGAACAGCTCGCCCACCCGTATCAGGGAGCTATTCAAGCTCCCCTTATACACTTCGTGTATCCCCAGGACGTGGTTCTTGGTGTTGAGGAGGAGGACTCGCAGATGCTCCTGCTCCAGCAGCCCCATATCCAGCACCAGCTGCGCCGCGTCGGCGGGACAGCGGATGGCTGGGCGATCCAGGTCGGGGGCGGTTAGCAATCTCCTGCCCAGCTCCAGGCAGGCCTTCAGCTCCACCGCCCGAACGGGGCCGATGCCCGGCACCAGGCGCAGATCCTCCACCGACGCCCTGGACAGCCCTGCCAGCCCCTGAAAGCGGCGCAGCAGCGCCTGGGCCACCTGCAGGACGTTGTGCTGGGAGGTCCCACTACCAATCAGGATGGCCAGCAGTTCTTGATTGGAGAGTGAGGGCGCACCCATGGCGGCCAGTCGTTCCCGGGGTCGATCCTCAGGGAGCATTTCCTTGACGCCCAGGTCGTACTTCGCGGCTTCCGCCAGCGCCATGGCCAACCTCCATCATAGTTGTTGATCATGGACAGTATAGCATGGTGGATGATGGTATGATGTTGCCGGCGCTCGCTGTTCGTTGCCCAGGGGGCTCAGGAGGTGACAGATGGTCTCTCCCCGGTCGATAAGGATTGTGTTCATGGGGACCGCGGCTTTCGCGGTGCCTTCGCTGGAGGCACTTCTTCGAGAAGGTTACCCTGTTGTGGGGGTGGTCTCTCAGCCGCCCCGCTACGCCGGACGAAGTAGGAGGCTGACCCCTCCACCCGTGATGGATGCGGCCACGGGGCTGGGGTTGCCGGTGCTGACGCCCGAGCGGCTGAGGGCATCGGAGTCAGTGGCTTCCCTGGCGGACCTCAGACCGGAGCTCATCGTCGTCGCGGCTTACGGTCAGATCCTTCCCCAGTCGTTGCTGAGCTTGCCGCCCAGAGGCTGTCTGAACGTTCACGGTTCCCTGTTGCCTCGCTGGAGGGGAGCTTCGCCGATCCAGGCCGCGATCCTGGCGGGTGACGATGTTACCGGAGTTACCATCATGCGGATGGATGCTGGCATGGATACTGGGCCGGTGCTGGTCCGGAGGTCGACCCCCATCACGGATGAGGATTCTGCGCCGGAACTGGAGAAGCGGCTGTCCACTATGGGGGCCAAACTGCTGGTGGATGCGCTACCCAGCTATCTGGACGGGCTGCTGGCCCCCGTTCCCCAGGATGAGTCGCTTGCCACTTACGCTCCGATCATAAAGAAGAGCGATGGTCTGATCGACTGGTCCCGTTCGGCGGTGGAGATCTGGCGGGCCAGCAGGGCGTACAAGCCGTGGCCGGGGAGCTACAGCTACTGGAATGGTCGGCTGGTGAAGATCATTTCGTGCTGGCCGGCGGGCACCGCCGGGGTGATCGCCTCTCCAGGGACGGTAGTAGCCGTGGCCCCTGGACGGGAAGCCGGGGTGGTTACCGGTGCCGGGGTCTTGAGGCTGTTGGAGGTGGCGATGGAGGGGGGGCGACCGATGTCGATCGGCGATTTTCTCGTCGGCCATCGAGATTTCATCGGGAGCCGTCTCTCGTGACCGGGAGGGGACCATACCTGCACAGGTTGGGGCTAGCTGGGATGGTATACTTTGGTGTGAGGTTACGGCCATCAGCGAGTCAAGTCGAGGCGATGTGATCACTTTGGAAAAGCAGGACAATAGATCGCTCACCGACATGGATCAGGCATCGATGGAGGAGATGGTTGTTTCAATGGGACAACCGTCGTTCCGAGGGCGCCAGCTTTTCCATTGGGTTCACGGTCGCCTGGAGGCGGATCTGGGCCGGATGGTGAACCTGCCCAGATCCCTCCGGGAGGAGCTATCAAATCGACATAAGGTGGTTCAGGCTGAGCTCGATAGCGAGCTGGTGTCCGCCGATGGCATGACCAGGAAACGGCTGCTGCGGTTGGCGGACGGCCAGCGGGTCGAGGCAGTCCTCATGGAAGCGCCCTCCCCAGGGCACGAAGTGGACCGATATACGGTGTGCGTGTCAAGTCAGGTTGGCTGTGCCATGGGCTGTTCCTTCTGCGTTACCGGCCAGATGGGGTTCGCGCGTCAATTGTCGCCGGGCGAGATCGTGGAGCAGCTGTACCACTTCGAGAGAGAACTGCAACAGTCTTCTCTGGAGAGGGGAGGGTTGGAACGGCGTCTGGTGACCAACGTGGTGTTCATGGGCATGGGGGAGCCGCTGGCCAATTACGATGCGGTCATCTCGACCATTCGGCTGCTGATCTCCCCTGAAGGGATGGGGATGGGAGCCCGACGCATCACCATCTCGACCTCTGGGCTCGTGCCTCAGATAGACCGGTTGGCCGCGGAAGGGCTTCAGTTGGGGCTCGCTATCTCTTTGCACGCGGCGACCGACGAGGTGCGTGATCGAATCATGCCCATCAACCGCAGATACCCCATCGCACAGTTGTTGCAGGCGGCCGCGCGCTACTCCTCCGTCTCCAGCCGGCGTGTCAGCTACGAGTACACGATGATAGAGGGCGTGAACGATACAGTCGCCCAGGCTCGTCAACTCGCTCGCATGCTCTCCGGACAGCTGTGCCATGTGAATCTCATCCCCATGAACCAGTCGCTAGATCCGGCGTTAAGACCCTCCAAACCGGACAGGATTGCCGCCTTCCGAGAGCTACTGGAGGAGGCACACATCCCATGCACCGTGCGCGAGACGAAGGGGCGGGACATACTGGCAGCTTGCGGGCAACTCAGATACACTGAGCAGGCCAGAAGGAAGCCCAAAGCCGTCAGATCAAGCTCGTGAGGGCCAACTGCAGGTAGCATTCCGACAGGCCTGCCTCGCGGCGCGGTTCATAGACAGCGTAACAGTCTGGAGAAGGCAGCCTACCTTGATTGTCATGCCCGACCTGATCGGGCATCCAGGGGTCCACGGCGATGTGGAGGAGTGGCCTCACGAGGAGATGGGATGCCTGGACCCCCGCCTTCGCGGGGGGTGACGAAGGAGAGGCTGCGGGTGACGTTGGCAATAGGCGGAGGTGCCGGTGAGAATCAAGTTGGCCCCCTCGATCCTCAGCGCCGACTTTGCCCGGTTGGGCGAGCAGGTGCGAGCCGCGGAAGAGGCGGGCGCGGATTACATTCACGTCGATATTATGGATGGCCATTTTGTCCCCAACCTGACCATGGGGCCAGGGGTGGTGGGGGCGGTGCGCCGAGTAACATCTCTTCCCCTCGACGTTCACTTGATGATCGAGTCTCCGGATTCGTTGCTGTCCAGCTTCGTGGAGTCCGGGGCGAGCACGATCACGGTGCACCAGGAAGCCTGTAATGTCCATCTCCACTACCTACTTTCGAAGATTCGGGACATGGGGGTGCGTGCTGGTGTCGCGGTGAACCCGTCCACTCCTATTGCAGTCCTGGAGGAGGTGCTTGGTCTAGCGGATCTGGTGCTGGTGATGACGGTTAACCCTGGCTTCGGGGGCCAGAAGATGATCCCCGCGACCATCGAAAAGGTTCGGCGACTGGCCTCATTGATGTCCGCTCAGGGGAGTAGGGCCGAGATAGAGGTGGACGGTGGGATCACCCCGGAGAACGCCGGTGGACTCGTGGCGGCGGGGGCTCAGGTTCTGGTGGCGGGGAGCAGCGTTTTCAATGGACAAGCGTCGGTGGCGGAGAATGTGGCGGCTTTGCGGCGTGCTATCGAAGCTTCCGCCTGCTAGCGATCAGGAAAGCCGGCGAGACTCTGTCCTGGGACCAAGCCGCCATCAGAGTGGGCGGAGGAAACATAAAACCGGTGCCATCGGCACCGGTTTCCCGTTGACCGCCCGAAGAGAAGGG
>JAJYNT010000180.1 GCA_021786215.1 Chloroflexota bacterium
CGTCCGCCGGAGGGTATCCCTCAGCTTCTCGGTGTACTCGGCTCGATAGCGCTGCTCGAAGAGGATCCGCCCATACTCGGCGATCAGACCGGGGTAGTGCCGCTGCAACATCGCCTTTTCCAGCAGTTCCGGCGCGTTGGTCTTCACATCCACGAAGCTTCCCCAGGCCTCCCCAGGGTGGCTGAACCGGGTGGCGAATTGGAGGGGCAAGGTAGGGAGCTCAAAGCAGCCGCTTCTCCCCCTGCAACGCCCTGATGTCGGTCGCGTCCTGGGTCACCTCGACGCAACCCAGGTAGTGTCCATCCCTACGCACGGCATAGTAGCGGATCACGATGAAGTGACCGTTGGATTGGATCCAGAATTCCGCCGAGTCCCGGCGATTGTTCCTGAAGTCATCCAGGATCTGGTTCACCACGTGAACGCTCTTCTCCGGGTGGCACTGCTGGACCTTTCGCCCTATGATGGCTGCTGTTCGTGGAAAGATCCTCTCCCTGGTCTGGCTGAAGTAGCGAACGGTATCCTGGTCGTCCACGAAGGTCAGATCGACGGGCAGGGCGTTCAGGATCGGCTCCAGGGCGTCCAGCAAGATGGTCCCGATGGAGAATGGTATCACGCCGTCGACCTGTGTGCGCGCGGACTCGATCCTCTCACTTGCCGTGGATACACCCGAGGGCAGCACCTTCCAGTACCCGATCTCGCCGAACTGTCGGGTCGTACTCGCCCACTCCTCCTCGGTCATCACTTGAAGGGCCGCGGGAAAGAGGACATTGTTCTCCTTGAAGAAATGGCTTTCCAGCATCGCCGCCAATTGCTCGGCCACGTTTCCCAACCGCTTTCCCAGCCTCCCTGCCGGCGTGCTATCCGCCTCCCGGACAAGTGCGTACAGCTCTTTCTTCAGGACCCTGATCTTGTCGTGCTCTCTCCACATCATGGCCGGGGGTTCCACGATCCCGTGCTTTTCCAGGTATGGGAAGAGCACGTTCTCCTCCCGAAGGTAGTGATTGCCTGAGGCTTCGAACTGTTGGGCGATTGCCCTCAACCTCCCAACAGTGGGTGATGCTGCGTCCCTGTCCGTGGCGCTGGCTATCTGCCTCGCGGTGTCTACCAGTTGAGCGCTCAACTCAAGGATTAGCTCGTGTTCCTTCATGAGGATTTGGATCGGATGTCCTGCCCCTGCCTCCGCCTGCTCCCCCTGCAGGCTTTCCTGGAACACCATCAGGTGGACGTCGCAGAGTCGCTCGATCTCCTCCCGAGGGAACCCCTCTTCGATCATCTCACCTTCAGTCTGCGCGATCTCAGTCGCCGTCAGTGTGCGGAGTAGATCCGCGGATTCTCGTTTCGCCCGCTCGGGATCGACTCCCTGATGGATCTCTCTAATCAACCGTTTCAGCGTGGCCTTCCTATCGGTCATCTCGCCCAGTAGTTCGCTCACAGTACACCTCTTCCGCTCTGCCGACGGCTCGGTCGGCGATTTTCAGGGTTGTCCAACAATTGACAGTAAAATTATGAGCCGATCCCCGGGGAGATACCGTGACTTTAGTCACAAAAGGGAGGATTATCGATCGAAGCCACGAGGAGGAAACGGGGCCGCCCCGGCGGTTCACCGCCGGGGCGGATGTGGGTGGTGTGGCACTGCCCGCTTGGCAGCCGCCGAGAGATTGACCTTCAGCTGTCTCGCGAACTCGCTCAAGTTGGGTAACGACGTGGGAGCGGATGTGCCTGTCGCAACGTTGCCTTGGCCTGCTGAGCCCCTGCGCTAATGGCCTGGCTTGCCGGCGGATTGAGGGCCGCCGATGCCGCGCCGTTGCTCTAGGGCGCCGGGGCGGAAGTTGCGGCTGCCGGCGCCGGAGGCAAGATGGACTGGCCGCTGCTTCCCGGCCCAACAGAGAAGCCCCCGAATGGAACACCACTCGCTCCCCATGCACGGAGCAGTTGGGCGGCCGTCATTGTCTGACGATAGCCTGGGCCCAGGTAATCCGCCGGGTCGTTGAAGACGAAGTTGTCACCCGAGTAGCCTACCAGGACGATGTAGTGGTCGGTGTCCACCGACCTGCTCATATGGTTAGGCAGAAGGGGGTAGTAGGTCTGAGCCACTACCGGGTGTCCCGCCTGCAGCTCGGCTCGAACCTCATCCGGCGTCCATTGCTGGAACACTCCCGGAGACGAGTAGGGACCGGTGACGGAGAGCCCGTGCTCTCGAACCACCTCCGCGAGATCCTGGATCCGGGTGCCGGTGTTGGGGTCGGCAATGCCAAGCAGCTGGTTGGCCCGGTTGCGGAGATCCTCCACGGAGACGTTCTGTCCAAAGGCCTGGAGAACCATGGCGATGGACGCGGGGCCGCAGTTGGACTCGGCCCATGTGGTGCCGTCGAACTGGCTTATTTCGGGCACCGGCAGCATGACGGCGGCCGGAGCCGCCCAGGCGGTCGACATGCCGATGGCGGCCACGAAGGCACCGAGAGCCATCAGCACGCGTAAGCGCACCTTCACGATGGTAGATTCCCTTCTCTGAAGATGATCTGCGATCAGACTGGATGTAAGTGGAGAAAAGATAGTGTGCCAAAACGCACGTGGCCTATACTCTACCATAATTGCGAAAAGTGCATTAAACAGCTGTAAGATGTGTGCTAAAGATCGCTGGTTGGAGCGAGCGGCCTACCTGTCCTAGCCGCTGGTACTTGCACAAAGCTCAGCCGCGGTGGGAGAATGGCTTACTACCTCGGCGGTCTGCCGGTCGCTCCCGGAGGCCGCCTCTTTGGAGCCAACCTTGACCGCGCCCTCCAAGCCCCACTCACAGAACTGGCGTTTCCTCATGGTGCTCTTTTCGGTGAGCACCTTCCTGGAGTTGAGCGCTTGGGGGCACCTGCAGGCCTTCACCCCCCTCTATCTGAAGGAGCAGTTGGGGGTTTCTCCAGAGGATGTTCCCAGCTGGACCGGCATTCTGGCCTCTTCCTCCCTGATCATCGCCGTACCGCTCTCACCCTTCTGGGGTGTGCTGGCCGATCGCTACAGCCGGAAGGCGGTGATCATCCGTTCGCAGTTGGTCGAGGCCGTGGCCTACGGTCTGGCAGCCATGTGCCACGATGCCAACCAGTTCCTGGCGGTGCGCCTCCTGCTCGGCTTCTCCTATGGCAACATGGCGGTGGCGATGGCTACCCAGTCGATGGTCACACCGAGTCGTCAGGTGGGGACCGCCATAGGGATCATCCAGATGGCCTCCACGGTGGCCAGCAGCGTGGGGCCGTTGTTGGGCACTGTGCTGATCAATAGCTTCGGGATCCGAGCCATGTTCGCGGTCGATGCCGCCAGCACTTTGACGGCGGCCCTGCTGCTCACCATCTTCTTCAGGGAGCCCCCGGTCCACGATCGCACGACGCCCCTGGGCGAGAAGCTGAAGGTGGTCTTCGACCAGGTGATCCGGGTTCCATCAGTCCGATGGAATTTCGTCTGCTGGTTCCTGATCTACGCGGGCGTTGCCGCGATCGATCCGTTCCTGCCGGTGCTTATAGATCATCTGGCCGGGAGTGCGGATTCGGTCACCATCATCGGGACCCTTCTGGCGGTCTACGGTACCCTCACCGCCCTGGGCACGCCGGTCATGGGCCGGTTGGCCGACAGGGTGGGGGCCGCTCGGCTGTTCCTGATGGCCGCGCCCGCGCTGGCCATGATCGCCGCGGGCATCGGTTTGGCGCCGAGTCTGGCGATCCTCGCGGTGCTGATGATGGTCCGGGCGATCCCTCAGGCCAGCACGGCCGTGGTGCTCTACTCTCATCTGGCGGCCCACGTCCCCGCGCAGCATAGGGCGGCGGTGATGAGCCTCACCCCGATGCCCCGCAACGTAGCCTGGTTGGTTGCGCCCGGGCTAGCAGGTGCCGCTGCCGCCGGCCTCGGCCTGTCCGGGAGCTTCTGTCTGGCGGCTGGACTCTTCAGCGGGGCCACCGTCGTCGCCGTGCTGATGCTCAGGGCCTCCAAGCCAACCCCTGCTTAGGCGGCACATCCGACGAATGGCGCGGTCTCGCGGACATTGCCCGATGCCTGGCTTTGTAGTAACGACTTCAGTCGTTCGTCCTGTTGCGGCAAAGGGACGAAGGACTGAAGTCCTTACTACGAAAATTGTTCTCCTGCTGTGCCGGACACTGCGGGGATCGCGAAGCGCCCCAAGCTAGGTCCTCGCGATGTGCGGGGCGGTCGTCCGAATCAGACGGGAGGGCAGATTTCCTGCCCTCCCGTCCCGCCCCCGGGGGAGCGGTGCTACAAGGATGCTTAGTGTGGTCGAACCCAACTGCGGCGTCAGGTCGCCGGCTGTTGCTGTTGTCTTGGACTTGCCTCGACCTGAGCGGCCTTCACGGGTGGACGGCTCTGCAGATACGAGGCTACCAGCGCGCCGATGATCATGTTCATCACCATATTGGCAATTGGCGGTAGGGCCGCGAAGGCGCCGAGATTCGTCGCGGCGAGCCCGGCACCCAGACCGGAATTGTACACGCCAACGTCGAACATAATGGCCCGGGATGTCGCGTCATCCAGGCCCAGCTTCCGGGATATCAAGTAGGCCAAGCCCAGATTGATCAAGATCAAGACGCTCGTGGTCACGAAGACTATCGGAACCCACACCAGGTTCTTTTGGATCGTCGGAGCCGCGGAGCTAATTATCCCGACCTCGACACCGTAGAGGGCCAGGGCAGATAGCATTGGAAGTACCGGTTCTGCCTTGGCGATTCTCGCCTGGCCGATGCCGTATCTTATGAGCAGGCCGAGCACCAGCGGCACCAGGATTATCTGGAGAAGCTGGATGACCATACTCATGAAGTCCACCGGCACGAACGCGCTAGCCAGTAGTTTTGTGAAAGTCGGAGTGAGGATTGGAGCGAGTATCGTATTTAGTGAGGCCAGGCTGACGGCCAGCGCTACTGAACCGTGGGCCAGAAACGTGAAGAGGTTGGACGACACCCCCGCCGGGACTGAGCCATCCAGGATGGTGCCGGCAGCCAACTGGGGCTGGCTGGAGTAGACGAGGTGGGCGGCTATGACTGCCACCAGCGGAACCGTGATCCACTTGGTTACGAACCCAACGATTGCGGCTTTCGGATGCTGGACCACACCAGCCAGGGATTGGGTGGTCAGGGTAAGACTCATCAACAGGATCACGAAGCCCAGCAGGTAGGTGCTGTAATCGTGCAGCCACAGGAAAACAGAAGGCCAAGCGTAGGATGCAATCCCCAGTACAATCAGCCAGAGGGGCATAAGCCGGTTGAGTACGAAGGCCGCTGTGCGCATATCACTCTATCCTTTCTTGTCTTGGGTCCTCGCGATGCCACGAAATGGTGCCACCCGAATCTTCCAATTCCGATCGCGGGTTTCCTGGGGGGCGCACGTACGTTTGTTGTCATCTCTTTACATAGCATTCCTCCGGGGCGAAATTGCACAACCGCATGGCATCATCTACCTATGGACATCTGGAATTCTTTAAGAGAACAGTACGGTAAGTTTAAGTTGGCCTTAAGGCGAAAGCTCGCAACAGACCCGGGGTTGCCCGGCTGTTAGTGTCCAGCGATTCTGTCAGGGTGCAACTGTTCAGCGAAAATGTCAGTCATGGAGGAGACGATTTCGTTGAACAAGAAGGAGCAGAAGCGACTGTTGGTGCTGAACCAGGTGATCGCTGG
>JAJYNT010000276.1 GCA_021786215.1 Chloroflexota bacterium
CGGGCCTTGTGGAACCGAGCGCCGACATTCAGGAAGTGTTGCAGCAGAGTGCCACAGACGCCAGCGTCAAGAAGGTGGGGATCTGACACAGAGCCTCGTACACATTGCCTGATGGGCAAGACCCTGCTGGAGGCAACGTCATGCCCGAACCGATTGTCGTCACGCTCCAGCCGATGACGCCTCTTTGGACGGGAGACGCAAACCAGCGCGGGAGCCGGGTTCGCGAGACAGGCGTTCTCGGCAGCCTGCGCTGGTGGTATGTGGCGATTGTCCAGGGGTTGGGCTCTTGAGCGCCACGCATCTCTCCGAGCTGCCCCCCAGCGTCTCACAGCTTGCTCTGGGATTGTCGGAAGCGGCGAGTCTCCCGGATTGCCCGCACACAAAGCTAGGGCACATCCCAAGACCGCGTCCTCGCGTCATCTCGGCCAGCAAGCGGACCGACATCCCTGCGTTCTACCTTCCATGGATGATCGAACGGTGCGAGGCCGGCTGGGTTGATGTGCCTAATCCCATGTTTCGCCATGCCTCCGATCCCCTGAGACGGCTCACCCACGTCTCGCTTCTTCCAGAGCACGTAATCGCCATCGCCTGGTGGTCGAAGAACTACCGCGTCTACCAGAAGAACTACAAGGCCTTCGAGAAATACCGAAGGCAATACTTCCAGTTCACCATCAACCCCCGGCGACCCGACCTGGAATGGCTGGAGCCCGACGTACCATCGGTCGAGGAGGCTCTAAGTCAGATGGAGTTCTTGGCCAAGCTCCCCGGCGGGCCTGGGATGGTGGCGTGGCGGTACGATCCCCTTTGCTTCTGGATCGATAACGGAGCGCATCTCAACAGCTGGGATCCTGGCTTCTTCGAACGCCTTTGTCGGGACCTGACCGCTCTCGGCGTACGAACCTGCTTCACGAGCATAGCTGACCTGTATGGCAAGGCCGTGAGGCGAGTGGAACGGCTCTATCCAGGCAGGACTCTGAGGGACCCAACCGATGAGGAGCTGGAACCGATAGCCATGGAAATGTCAGGGATCGCCGGGCAGTACGGGATGAGGCTTTTCACCTGCACGGAAGTCCGGCTGCGAGAGTACCAGGGGTTCTCCAAAGGTGCCTGCATCGATGGAAGTCTCCTCAAGGCTTCAGCAGCCGGCGCCACCGACCGAAAGATGCAGGGCAGGGAGGAGTGCGGCTGCACTCTCCACACCGACATCGGCGACTACGAGTCTCAAGAGTGCGGCTATTCGTGCGTCTACTGCTACGCGAATCCCAATCGGCGGGGCCTTGCCCTCAGACAATCGAAGCCAGAAGCTGGAGCCTAACCCTCTGGCCCAGCCGAACTGAGCACGCAGAGACGTCAAGTCAAAGCCATGCCTGGCCTTTCCAGGCCGCACGCGGAACGCTTTTCCAACCTCAATGTCGTGGACGGACAAGGGCAAATGGATGCGACGCAGCGCAGCCTTGTGGCGGCAATTGTCCGGAACGTGATCGCCCCCGGGAACCGGGCCATACTCCCCAACGCGGTTGCCGCAGCAGTGGAGGCTTACGCTCAGGGCTGTACTGTCGCTTTGAAGTCCGGTGAGGAGAGGCTTGGCCGCTTCTGGGACGGAGAGGCCTCGGGGCTGACAGAGACTGACATTCGCGAGCGCATCGACGTTCTTCAAGCTGTAGGCAGGGATATCACAAGGGCTTACGGAGCTGAGGGCACCGCGAACATCCCCTATGGAGGGCTGCAGACCCTCTACTACCTCCAACGTTCTGAGCGAGCTGGTCTCCTACTCGGATGAGGACCGGAGCGAGTGTGTGCTCCAGGCAGCTCTGCAATTGTCTCCAGACGGCTTGGTTGTGCTGATTGAGCCGGCTTATCGAACTATGACGGAGCGGCTGCACACCGTCCAGCGGAATCTCCTTGGCCGCGGCCTCCACCTCGTATCTCCATGCCCTGCTACCTGCTCCCGATGCTCAACCGAAAGCAGTCGGAACTGCTGGAGCTATCGGGCCGAGAAGCTCAAGATCCCGCGCTTCATGAAGCCGCTAGAGGACAAGAGAGGGGTCTCAACGTTGGCGGCGGCGTACCAGAGACCTACCGGCCGGGGCAGTCGAGAGAGGAGCCAGACAGTCGTTGTCTCCGTGGTGTCCTCGCTGTTCCCGAGGATGCGTGCCCTCAAAGTCTGCGATGGGTCTGGCGACGCAGGACCAGGAGTCGCGATATGGAACCGCCACATGCCCATCCCTTCGGCCGAGTTTGGTGACCAGTTGGAGATCTCCAACGCCCTCGTTAGAGAGAACCACGGGGATGTCTGGCCCAAGGTTCAACGGGTACTGGAGATTGACACACGGAGCCAGGTCAGACTGCTGAGACGGCCTCTGAGAATGCGAGCGGTCCAGATCGCGCATGGGGAAGAGAAGCGGCACGCTCTTGAGACCTTTCTGGAGCGGCTGTTCGGTTTTCAAGGGTTCCTGGACAACGAGCAAGGCGTCTCCGGACAGCTCAACATCATTGGGCGCGTGCTTCGCGGGGAGGACACGGTTGGCGTGATAGCGACCAGTGGAGGCAAGTCGCTCTGCTTCCAGTTTCCCGCCATGTTGCTTCCAGGCACCTGCATCGTCGTCGCGCCCCTTCTGTCCCTGGCCCAAGATCAAGTCCATATCCTCCAGGACCGGTTCAACTTCGACCATGTCGCGAAGTTGAACAGTGAACTAAAGAGGGACGAGCGAGAGGACGTGCTGAACAAGCTGGTCGCAGGTCGGCTCAAGATCCTCTATACGACGCCGGAGCAGTTCCGCAACGAGCGGTTCATCCGGAAGCTCAAGGCCCTTGCCTGCACCCACGGGACAAACCTCTTCGCTATCGATGAGGTGCACTGCCTCTCGCAGTGGGGTCATGACTTCCGTCCCGCCTACATGTTGCTCAAGGACCGCTTCCGCGAGATCGATGCCGCGGTCGGTCCTGACCACCACACGCCTATCCTCGGGCTCACTGCCACCGCTTCAGACTATGTGATCAACGACGTCTGCAACGAGCTTGAGATCGGGAAGGAACAGGTCTATCGCTACTCGTTCGACCGTCCCGAACTCAGCTATCAGGTGATCAACTTCCCCGACGCGGAGCACCGAAAGCAGAAGCTGCTCAAGCTCCTGACGGGGGGCCTCCAGGCAGTTCTAGGCAAGTCCTGGAAACCCGGCATTGTCTTCGTCCCCTACACGGGGGAGAACCTCAAAGAGTGGCAGAAGGCTTCGTGGCTTCTCTCAGCAAAGGGCTTGGCGAAGGAACTCAACGAAGGGCTCCACATATTGGGCATCAAGGTCAACGCATACCACGGTGACCTCAGTACCGAGGAACGCCGAGAGATCCAGGGCGATTTCATAGAAGGCAAGTACGACCTCCTCGTTGCCACGAAAGGGTTCGGCATGGGTATAGACAAGCCGGACGTTCGCTTCGTGGTCCACTACGGAATGGCCCAGTCCTTTCCTCCTTGGCTCCCGCCTGGGTTGATGGTTCGTGGGGTGTGCTCTACCTGAGCTGGGACGACTTGCTGTCGGACCTTGGATGGGTTGCGCGAGAGGATCTTGAACTTAGTCACGGACTGAGAAGCCAGGCCATATCTGACCTGTTGAACCGATGGGACGAGATTGTGGAGTACGTAGCGCGAGGCATTCCTGAAGATGCGCTCGACGGCTTCTCCCGAAGATTGCTCGCCGTCCTAGCAACTCCTATTGTCTCTGAGGCCGCCTCCAAGCTCGAGTCGTTGAGCGCGAGTGGACCGGAGGAGTTGCCCGACCTCGTCCGAGACATCCTGATGCGAGACATACAACACCGGCTCCGCCGAATTGTGGATATTCCTGAATGGCGGATGCCAGGCAAGACTGCCGTCCTTGGGAAGATCAGACTGCTTCTCAACACTCGCACCCCAAACCCTGACGACTGCCTGTTGCAGGTTGCAGCTATTCTCCACTTGCCCGAGTACCTATGAGCGCGAGGTTTTCGACCAACACGAGCGCGACGCAGCAAGAATCCTGCGCTTGGTGTTTGGGTTTCCTCCTGGCCCCTGACGGGTGCCAAGCCACGGAACCGGCAATACCCGTGGACGGCAGGTGCCCACTCGCCGGCCACGCTCCCTACCGGGAGGGTGGTTCATCCACCAGTTGAAAGACGTGGTACAATACCGGCGGTAAGTGACCACTCCGGAGGTGATCCCTTGGCAACATACGCCGTGCCTGTCAAGATCGCCAGGCAGGAGGACGGGCTCTGGCGGGTTGAGTGTCCCGTCTTTCAAGGCTGTTTCGTGGACGATCCAGATCTGTCTCAGGCGCTGGCGGACATCCAGGATGCTATCAGGATGTACATCGGCCTGTACCGCCAGCGAGGCAAGGATCTCCCGGCCGAGGTCGACCCGGACGCCTCTGTTCTGACCCTCATTCCAGTCGCTGCCTGATGACCTACGCCGAGTTGTGCGGCGGCTGCTGCGCCGGCTCGGCTGTCATCTTGCGCGGCAGGGTCACCGGCATGAGATCTGGGAGAACCCTGCCAGCGGCCGGATGGCTGCAGTGCCGCGACATTCCGGGCAGGAGATCCCGCCGGGCACTCCGCGCAAGATCCTCTCAGAACTGGACATCGAGCCCTCGGATCTCACCAACTAACCTACCACAGTAGCCAGCGACCTCAACGGGCTCTGCCTGATTGCCGCAAGCAGGGTGGTGAGCTGGGTGTTCGCTGGGGGTAGGGGGTTCACTTCATCTGCCGGCTCTTGGTGCGGACCCGCTCGTAGAGCTCTTCCATGACCGCGATGAAGGACTGATCCTTCGGCCAGAATGGGGGATAGCCACCCTGCTTCTTGATCAGGAGGGCCGGGACGCCGGGAGTCGGGGCCGCTTCGATCGGCGGCGGGAGGTGCCTGGCTCCGGTCCAGAACTCCTTGTAGCTCACCGTCGCCGGCACGGGCTCGGCAACCGGTCGGGTGTAGTACGACTGCGCGGGCCGCGGTTCAACCTCGGGCAGATCGAACTCGGAGGCGAGCAGTTGCCCCAGGGGGGACTTCTCCAGCTCCACCCGGAGCTGGTCCCGGGCGAGTCCGCGCAGCTCGAACAGCAGGAACGGGTCCTGGTCCAGCGCCGACGCCAGCAGGTAGCTGATCCCGGCGACGTGCTTACATGGGTTGGACCAGTCCGGGCAGGAGCAGTGCGTGGTGAAATCGCGCTGACCGGCGGGGAGCAGATGAAGTCCCAGGTGGCCAAAGGTGTCGTCGATGTCGTCGGGCATCTCGTTCAGCAGCAGCTTCGCCACCGGTGCGGCCCTGCCCGAGAGATCGGCGATCGCTTTGGTCCAGTCGGCCCGTGAGATCGGCTTCAGCGCGACTGTCGTGGTGTAGATCGGCTCCTCGTACACGCCGAAGTAGGGGTTGATCGATCCCCGCACCTTAGCGCTCACCACGCCGCCTTCGATCCGGTAGCTGAGGATCCGTCCCCCGCTGGCGTAGGACCGTCCGCGACCGAGGCGGGCCGGGTCGGTGAATCGTTCGAGGGCCTCGATGAACCGCTGCCCCCACCACGTTCGGCTAAATCCTGGCATCTCGTTACTCCAGCACCGCTTCGCGTCGGAGTTCGATCAACTCCTTGAAGCTGTCGTTGTCGAGCTCGGTCAGCCAGGACTCGTCGGCGCCGACGATC
>JAJYNT010000046.1 GCA_021786215.1 Chloroflexota bacterium
CTACCGGGATCCCCAACTTGACGCATCCCTCCACCAACTGCTGTCCGGCCGTGCCCGCCTGCAGCGGAGCATACGGGTATCCGTGGGGCTTGCCCCACGGGTAATGGGCGGGGCCGCTCACCGGGTACTCCCTCTCCATTTGCTCGTAGTAGGGCTCCAACTCTTCATAGGAGATCGGCCAGTCCACGGCCACCCCGTCCAGTGTGCGAACCCGAAAGTCCGAGGGGTGCAGCCGTGGGCAGAAGGCGGCATAGTGGATGGTGCTGCCCCCCACTCCCCTTCCCGAGTTGTTGGCGCCGAACTGGAGTGGATCCTTGCCGCCGGTGATCCGAAGATCGTTCCAGTACAGCCGGTGGGAGCCAGCCTCGTCCGACACCATGCTGGTTTCCGCATCGTGCCAGGGGCCGGCCTCCAGTACCACCACGGAGAAGCCGTAGCTGGCCAACCGCTGGGCCAGAACGCCGCCGCCGGCCCCGGAGCCGACGATGCAGAAGTCCACCGTATCCCGGGGCAGATACTCCTTCATGTCGCAGTCGAGGACCCAGTCGGACCCGAGCTGGACCTTGAGCCTCATCGGGATACACCTCCCTCCGGGGGAGGCGCTTCCCGAACCTCCCATGGCTCGGGGGCACCGTGGTTCAAGGCCATGTAGCCGCGAGGATAGGCCGGCCCGCCAAAGCCAATCTCGTCCCAGGCAAAGGGATGGGCGTAGTAGACGCCGGCTATCTGGCTAAGGGCCGTCTCCCTCCACCATCGAGTCGCCGGCATCCGTTGCCACACCTCCCCCGGCGGGTTTCCACCCCGGATAACCTCAAGAAGCTGGCCCTGCCTTTCGGCGCTCAAGTCCACGAACTCGAGACCGAACATGGCCCGCGCCGTCTGGTCGAGCCCCGCCAGTCCCCAGTGCCATGCGGTCCTGTTGTCGGGCATGTCCTCGTATCGAAAGCCCTCCGGAAGCTCCTCACCAACCTGTTGGTCTATCCAGGGGGCGATAGGGACCCTCCAATCGGGCTCCTTGTGGTCCTGGGGGGCCACCCTTGCGCAGAGCGCTTCCAGGGTGGCCTGCTCATGAGGATCGAAGTGGCTGAAACAGGGGACGTTGTGGACCCTATCCATCACCACCCGGCGGGTAGCAGCGTCCCAGTGTCCCCGCTGGCCAAGGACGTAGTAGCCAGGGTATCGGTCGTGGAGCGGCATCAGTCTCCCCTCCGCTGGAGCAGGCTGGCGATGAAGCCGAGCAGGCCGGTGGAAGAGAACAACAGGGGAGCGAAGGCAGGTGGCCCCAGGGTGATGGCGAACCGGAGGGTGGACGTGCCGCCAGGCATCTCCTTGATCCCGCGGAGGTGGAGCAGGAAACCGAGCGCCCCGACCAGGAAGGTGGCCACCGACACGACGGGCAGGGCCCGATGCGCAACTGCCGTGTTGCCCGCCGACAGCACCCCCACGATCACCATCGGGAAGGTGACCCATACCGGCACCCACATGAAGCGCTGGTTGAAGCTTCCTCTCAGGTGCTCCAAGCAGGCCTCGCCCCCGGCCAACACGCCCGAGAATGCTGCCACCAGGGCCATCCCCTGTTGGAAACGGCCATAGGCCACATTGGTGGCCAGTGGCTCGGGCAGCCACCGGGCCTCAGGATAGATCAACGGCTCGTGCTCATCCACGGGCAAGAGGATCCGGCTCAGGCCGTGAGGGACCATTCCGCCGCGCCGAAGCATGCTGCCCAGTAGTCCCAGAATGCCAACGGTACAGGCCAACAGGGGAGCGAAAACCGGAGGACCCATCACCAGGTTGTACTGACCCAGCTTGTATCCACCCGGCAATCGTCCTATGCCACGCAGATGGAAGGCGAAGCCGACCACCCCATCCACAAGCCAGAGCAACGACACGATGGGCAGCACCCTCCTCGCGATCCACTCCCGGAACAGGCCGGCTCCAGCCACCAGAACCATGGGCAGGGTTAGGAGAGCCGGGGTCCACATCAACCATTGGGAGAAGGCTCCTCTAAGATGTTGGGTATAGGACTCGAAGCCGGTGACGACGGCGGCGAAGATGGCCATGACCTCCATGCCTCGCTGAAACCGGCCCTGGCGGATCTCGGTCCTGGCCGTGGATATCTCCCCCATCAGCTTTCTGCCGAGCCTTCCACGCCCCCCTGCGCTGCGAAGAGCCAACATCGTCTCTTCCTCGCCTCCTCACCTGGCCGCCGCGGCGCTGATGTTGCCATGCCGCTCCGGTGGCACGCTGCCGGGCTGCGGCGGGCCTTCCTTTCGGCGTTGCCCACTCAGCAACTTGCCGATGGCGTCGCCGAACAGCAGGTAGGCGATGCCGCCCACCAGCAATACCAGGAAAGAGACTACACCGATCTCGAGGATGGTCTCCTGATCCGGTGGTTGTCGCAGCATCTCCGATCTCCCGTCTGCCGTCGTCCGTACTGTGAGGAGCTCAGCGCGGACGTTCGCAACATCAATGATCTGCAAGATCGGTACCGGATGGGAGATCGAGAGGGATGGTTCAGGGACAGGGTGACAGCCTTCGTGGACCGTCATGCCCGACCTGATCGGGCATCCATGGGTCCACGCCGGCAAAAGACCGTAACTCTATCTACCCGCTCTTGTGAACCATCCTGATCGAGAGGCCGGCAGGCCGGTTCGATCCCGGGGCGGCCACTTTCCTCGACTTTCGTACCCCTCAAGGGTGGCACTGTTGAGCAATCGAGTACACCCCACTCGCGAGAACGAGCACATCCAGGAAGCCAGAACGAGGTTCCCGAGCATGTACGGGATCTGCTCGGTAGGCCCACCGCTTCCACAGCATGAACCTGGAGGTGGTTGCCAGCCGCGTACCTTGGGTCCCCACCCCTCCCTCAAGCCCCAATTGCTGTTGCGGTATCTGGTTCGCGCCAACCTCACGTTGGGAGAGGGGACCGTGCTCGATACGTTCGCGGGGAGCGGGTCAACCCTCGCTCCCGCTCAGGCCATAGGCTATCGGGCGATCGGGCTGGAGAAGAACCATGAGTACGTAACGCTCGCCGCCAAGGCGATTCCAAAGTTGACTTCGTTCGAACCTTGAACGCGAGCTACTCGCGGTAGATCCAGTTCTCCCTCAGCTTCGATGGCCGGATCGGGTGGTCAGTCCTGCCTGCCAAACAGCCAGATGGCGGGAACGAGGAAGAGGACTCCGAACCCGACCAGGATCGCCACGTCCATGAGGAGAGGGTGCAGGATGATGGTTTGCAGGAACTCCGGCGGAACGCTGGAACGCAAGGCCACCTGGCGCAGGGCATCCACCCCGTACGTCACCGGATCGATGGTGGCGAGCACTTTCATCCAGCCCGGGGCGTCGACCAGAGGGAAGAGAGCTCCAGAGAGGAAGAACATCGGCAAGAGCAGAAAATTCATGATCACCTGGAAGCTCTCGATGGTGCGCTGGCGCGCCGCCACCAGAATGCCGAAAGAGGTCATCACCGCCGCGAGCAGCAGCATCAGGCCAAGCAGGAGGAGATACTGATCCCAGGCCAGCCAGATGCCGATGGCCGGCGCCAGCAGCAGGATTATGACGGCCTGAAGTATCGCCACGGTGCTGCCCCCGGCAACCTTGCCCAGTGCCACGGCGGTTCGTGATACCGGGGCCACCATCACTGCCTTCAGGAAACCGAACTCCCGATCCCAGACTATGGACACGGCTGAGAAGATCGCGGTGAACAGCACGGTCATTCCCAGGATGCCGGGAAACACGAACTGCGTGAAGCTGAGGTTCCCCGCGGCTAAAGTGGATACGCTGGGAGCCAGACCGTAGCCGAGAACAAACAGAAACAGCAACGGCTGGGCCAGCGATGCGACGACCCGCGCCCTATCCCGCACGAAGCGCAGCACGTCCCTGAACCAGATGGTATACACCCCTTTGAGCTCGCGCCGGAGCGAAGCTACCCCGGTGCTCTCTAGTGCCGCCACCTTTGCCCTCCTAACCGCATCTGTTCGCTCGCGCCCGCTTCCTCTTCGCGAATCTGGCGACCCGTCAGCTTGATGAAGACGTCCTCCAGGGTCGGCCGGCGCAGGTTCACGCTCCGCACCGTCACGGCCTCTTTCCGGCCGGCCAGCGTTGCCATCATCCTGGGAATGAACTGGTCACCCTCCTTGACCTCTATCACCAGCTGTCCGTCGGACACAATCCGCGGCTCGACGTGGTAGACCGTCCTCAGGATCGCCGCGGCGAGACGGTTGTCCGAGGTGCTGACGGTCACGACGTCACCTCCCACCGTCCCTTTGAGTTCCGCCGGGGTGCCCAGCGCGATGATTTCGCCATGGTCGATGACGGCGATCCGGTCGCAGTTCTCCGCTTCGTCCATGTAGTGGGTAGTCATGAACATCGTGACCGCTTCCCGGTCCCGCAGCCTCAGCAGGTAGTTCCAAATGAGGCGACGGGTCTGGGGATCCAGGCCGGTGGTCGGCTCGTCGAGGAAGAGCACCTTCGGCCGATGCAGCAGGCCACGAACGATCTCCAGTCTTCGACGCATGCCGCCCGAATAGTTGTGCACGACTTCATCCGCCTTGTCGGTCATTTCCACCATCTCCAGCAGTTCGCTGGAGCGCTGCCGAAACAGGTCGCCGGACACGTCGTACAGCATGGCGTGAAATCGCAGATTCTCGCGCCCGGTTAGCCGGTCGTCCAAACTGGGGTCCTGGAAGATCAGACCGATGGATTGCCGCACGGCGCTCTGCTCTGCCAGCAGATCGTGGCCGTTGATGGTGGCACGGCCGGAGGTGGGACGCAGCAGTGTGCAGAGCATGTTGATCGTGGTGGACTTTCCGGCTCCGTTCGGTCCGAGGAAGCCGAAGACCTCTCCCTGCCTGACCTGAAAGGTCACACCTTTGACGGCGGTGAAATCGCCGAATTTCTTCACCAGGTGATGGACCTCGATGGCGTTCATAAGCTTCTCATCTGCGCTATGGCCTCTCGGTTCAGAGTGATGACCGGAGCGTCGTTGCCACCGACGATGAGGAGGGCATGAGCCATGCCCCTGCCGGCACTTTCCCTGGCATTTCTTTTGCTTTGCCGGCCCGTGGGCCTTTCGACTCTCTACCCGAACAGAATCTTGAGGAGACTACCGATGTCACAAGGACAGACATCTGGCGGAGGCCAGCAATCCTGGGAGGGCCTCCTCCAACAGTTCAACCAAGAAGCCAAGCAGAACATGCCCGACGGGGCCGTGACCCCGGCTTACAAGGCCGATCGCCAGAAGATCATCGACATGCTGAACCGGGCTCTGGCTGGCGAGTGGGGTTCCTTCCTCCAGTATCGACACCATTACACCATGGCGTCGGACATCCACATGGCTGGGATCAGGGAGATCTGGGACGAGCAGGCGGGCGACGAACTCGACCACGCCAAGGATTTCAACGAGCGGATCAACCAGCTGGGCGGAGTGCCGGCCAACGATCCAAAGGAAGTCGCCCGTCTGAACCCCACCCCATTCAGCGCGGGCCACGACATCCGCAGCATGCTAGAGGATGATCTGGTGGGCGAGAGGGCTACCATCGAGTTCTACAACGAGATCGTCCGCACTTGCGGTTTCGACGACAACGAGACCAGGGCCATGGTCGAGGAGATACTGTTGGACGAGAACGAGCACGCCAACACCCTCTCCAACCTCCTCT
>JAJYNT010000093.1 GCA_021786215.1 Chloroflexota bacterium
GGGTGTGGTCTCCGACAGTGCGGGGCCTGCACCGTTCTGATGGACGGGAAACCGGTCTACTCCTGCCTCATCCTGGCCGTAGAATGTGAAGGTCGCCGGATAGAGACCATCGAAGGGTTGGAACAGGAAGGCCACCTCCACCCGATTCAGCAGGCGTTTCTAGATGCCGATGCATATCAGTGCGGCTTCTGCACACCCGGACAAATCATGGCAGTGAAGGGTCTGCTGGACAACCGCACCGAGATCACCCTGGAAGAGGTGAAGCGGGCCGTTTCGGGCAACCTCTGCCGCTGCGGTGCCTACCGCAACATCTTCCGCGCCGGGCTCATAGCGGCCGAGCGGATGGGACGGAGGTAGTGCCGTGGCAAGAGTTCTCAAGACCCAGGTGGAATTTGAGGGACGCATCATGGAGCAGGCGGCGCTGATCCAGGGTCCACAACCTCCGCCCTGGCCTCAGGAAGCGCACCTCAACGTGGTTGGGAGTTCGTCACCACGGGTCGACGGGTTTGAACGAGTTACTGGCCGGGCTCAGTACAGCCACGACGTGCGTCCGCCGGGGACGCTGCATGGAAGCATACTGCGAAGCCCCTTTCCCCACGCCAGAATCCTCAGCATCGATGCCTCCCGAGCCGAACTGCTCCCAGGCGTTCGCGCCCTGCTCACCTCCGTCAATGCTCCGGCGATCCCCTGGAAAGACGGCAAACTGATCCTGGACACCACCCTGTCCTTTGTGGGGGACGAGGTGGCAGCAGTCGCCGCCGATGATGCCGAGACCGCTGAGGACGCGCTGCATCTGATCAACGTGCGGTTCGAGGAGTTGCCCTTCGTACTGGATCCCGAGGAAGCACTCAAGCCCGATGCCCCGAGGGTCCATCCTTCAGGCAATCTGATGGGGGGCAAGCCCAGAGTGTACGACCGCGGAGATCTCCCTCAGGGAAGGGCTCAGGCCGAGGTCACTGTCGAGGAGACTTTCCACACCCAGACCGCGCTGCATAACGCGTCGGAAACTCACGGCAGCGTGGCGCACTGGGTCGGCAATGATCTCACCATCTGGGATTCCACCCAGGGCATCTTCGCGGTGCGCGCCGAGATTGCGGAAATCCTGGGTATCCCACTAAACCGGGCGCGAGTCATCGCCAACTACGTGGGTGGCGGCTTCGGCGCCAAGCAGGAATCGGGCAAGTACACAGTCCTGGCAGCGCTCCTATCCCGCATGTCCGGCCGCCCAGTCCAGATCATGCTGAATCGCGAGGAAGAGAGCCTGAGCACCGGCTACCGCCACCCAACGGTACAGCGGATCAAGATCGGCGCCAGAAAGGATGGGGAGCTGACAGCCATCGATCTCCACTGTGTGGTGCCGGTCGGGTCGTACGGCTACCCCAGCGCCGTCGACGGCCCGGTCAGGAGCCTCTATCGCTGTTCCAACGTGCACACGGAGCTGTACGCCGTCCGAACGAACGAGGGTCCGGCCAGGGCCCTCCGGGCTCCCGGCTACGTTGAAGGGACCTTCGCCCTGGAGTCGGCCATGGACATGCTGGCCGACCGACTGAGCATCGACCCAGTCGAACTTCGGCTCAGGAACTACGCCGAGAAGGACCCCGTGACGGGCCACGACTACTCCAACAAGATGCTGCGGGAGGCCTACCAGCTTGCCGCGGAGAAGATCGGCTGGGCATCTCGCAGCCCCAAGGGCGACCAATCCTCCCCCCTCACGACCAGGAAGCGAGGTCTCGGGATGGCAAGCCAGATCTGGGGCGGGGGAGGAGGACCCCCAGCATCGGCCGTGGTGAAACTGAACCCGGATGGCAGCGCCGACGTCGTAACAGGGGTTCAGGATATCGGTACCGGAACGAGGACGGGACTAGCGCAGATCGCCGCCGAGACGTTGGGCCTGCCCATCTCCGCCGTGCGTGTCACGGCCGGGGATACGAGGGATGCCCCCTTCGGGCCAACCAGCGGTGGCAGCCAGACCCTCTCCTCGGCCGGACCCGCCGTTCGGTCGGCGGCCGAGGACACCCGGGGACAGCTGCTGGACGTGGCCTCCCAGGTCATGAAGCTGCCCAGGGAACGGCTGGATGTCCGAGATGGCTTCGTCTTCGACAGCGGTTCTCCAGAGGAGCGCAAGGCGATAGGCGAGCTACTCGGCGCCCTCGACAACCTGATGCTGGTGGGGATCGGGTCTCGAGGCCCCAACCCCGATGGCTATTCCCTGCGCACGTTCGGCGCCCAGTTCGCTGAAGTCGAGGTGGACGAGGAAACAGGGCGGATCCGTGTGCTGAAGCTGGCAGCCGTCCACGACTGTGGGAGGGTGGTCAATCCGATGCTGGTTCACAGCCAGCTGCTGGGTGGCATCACCCAGGGGATCGGATACGCCCTGATGGAGGACAGGGTGATGGATCGGCGGACCGGTCGGGCGCTCAATCCCGACCTGGAGCAGTACCTGATTCCCACCGCCATGGACCTACCGGAGATCGATGCCGACGCCCTCAACCAGGTCGATCCTCACACCAACAACCTGGGGGCCAAGGGGATCGGCGAGCCCCCCATCATCCCAACGGCTCCGGCCATCGCCAACGCAGTATACAACGCCACCGGCGTTCGGCTGACCTCGATCCCCATGGCCGTCCATCGAGTGATTCGAAGGAGGTCCATCCCGTGAGAAGCTTCGAGCATGTCAACGCGACCTCCCTGGAAGACGCCCTCGCCACCATGGGCGAGGACTGGCAGATTCGGCTGATCGCGGGTGGAACCGACTTGATCCCGCTGATGAAGAAGAGCATTATCACCCCATCGCGGCTGGTCAACATCAAACCCGTCCTGCAACTGGCAAACCTCAACTTCACAGACGAGAACGGACTCTCGATCGGCGCGCTGGCAACCCTGGACGACGTTAGCAGATACCCTCCGGTCGCTCAGTACTATCGAGTTCTGTCGGAGGCGATCGGCGTGGCCGCCTCCCCCCAACTGAGGAACATGGCCACCATAGCCGGCAATCTCTGCCAGGAGAGCCGATGTTGGTACTACCGGAACCTCTTCTTCTGCTGGCTCAAAGGAGGCGAGATCTGCTACGCCAGCGGTGGGGAGAACCGGATTCACGCCGTCTTCGGGGGTGGTCCCTGCTACTTCGCTCACCCATCGGATCCCGCTCCGGCTTTGATAGCCCTCGGAGCCGAACTGACGCTTTACGATAGCGGGGGTAACAGCCGGTCGATCCCGATGGAGTCCTTTTATGCCCCGCCAACAGCTGAGCGACGGAGGGCGACGATCCTGCGGCCCAACGAACTGGTCACCTGGATCCGGGTGCCCACTCCCCCGCAAGAGGCCAGGGGCGTCTATCTGAAGGCTATGGATCGGGAAACGTGGGCTTTCGCTCTGGCCAGCGTGGCTGTCCAGGGGGTGTGGGATGGCCCAGTGGCGAGAGAGATCAGCATCATCCTGGGAGGGGTTGCCCCGATCCCGTGGCGGGCCAGGCAGGCCGAAGACGTCGTGCGCGGCCAGCCGGTCGACGGACGGATCGCCCGAGAGGCAGGCGAGGCCGCCGTTATTGGAGCTCAGCCCCTGCAGCACAACGGCTACAAGGTGGATCTAATCCGCACACTGGTGGAGCGTGCGTTGATCGGAGCAGCTGCCCCAAGAGCCAAGCACCACCCCGTGGCCTGAGACTATCGCCTGCGGTCGCCAGCGACCCTCCATACCGGCTGGGTTCTGAGTTGCGGACCCAGGGACCGGAAAAGGGCGAAGAAACCGCCTCCCAGTACCCATGCAGGGTAGGCGCTGCGGTTGCGGGCAGGTCTGCACTTCACAGGCTCTATCGCTCAATCCGGACGCGTGTCACAACAGGCTGACGGGGTCAACATCCACGCTCCAGCCCAATGGTAGATCCACCTCGGGGAGCAGCTTCGCCGCGTCTTCGCCCGCCAGCACGATCTGCCATCGGAATCGCCCGCGGAGACGGGAGTGGAAGCCGGGTGCCGGGCCTATCAGCTGCAGATCCCCCAATCCCAGCTCCTCTACCTTGGCCTGAAGCAGTTTGTGCATCTCCAGGGCAACGAACCGAGAGCGCGCCTCGCCCGCGCCCGAGTACTGCAGCAGCGTCAGCCCCCTGAACGGGGGATATGAGTGTTGCCGACGAAAAGCCAACTCCTGCTCATAGAAGGATCGATAGTCGTGGCGCGCGGCGGCAAGGATGCTGTAGTGGTCCGGCGAGTAGGTTTGGATGATCACCCGGCCCTCGACCTCTCCACGACCCGCCCTGCCGGCCACCTGGGCCAGCAGCTGAAAGGTGCGCTCCGCCGCGCGGAAATCGGGCAGATGAAGGGTGATATCGGCCAGCACCACCCCGACCACGCTCACGAGGGGAAAGTCCAGCGCTTTCGCCACCACCTGAGTGCCCACCAGGATATCGGCCTGATGCTGTTGAAACTGCCGGTGGATCCGCTGGTGCGCGCCCCGCTGCCCCGCGACGTCATGATCCCAACGGAGCACGCGGGACGATGGAAACAGACGGCGAACCTCCTCCTCAACTCTCTCGGTCCCGACTCCGAAGAAGCCGATGCGGCCACTCTTACACTGAGGACAGCTCGTGGGCAAACGGCTCCGGCGATTGCACTGGTGACACACCAACTCCTCCGAGTCCCGGTGGTAAACCAGGGGTACGTCGCAGCGACGACATTTCAACACATGTCCGCAGTCACGGCAGAGGACGGAGGTGGACATCCCTCTCCGATTTAGAAACAGGATAGCCTGCTCATGAGATTCCAGCGCTCGCTTGATCTCCGATTGGAGGGGCCGGCTGAGAATGCTGCCGTTTCCAGCCTTCAACTCATCCCGGAGGTCCACCACCTCCACACCCGGCAACCTCCCAGTCGACCAGCCGTGACCGCTAGGGCCGGAGTATCTTGAGGGCAGAGAGAGGAGCCGGTAGAACCCCTTCTCGGCGCGATAGTAGGAGGACACGTCGGGTGTGGCGCTGCCAAGAACCACGGCCGCGCCGGTGCGGAGGCCCAACTGGATGGCGACATCTCGGGCATGGTAGCGGGGCGATCTGTCCTCCTGTTTGTAGGCAGGTTCGTGCTCCTCATCCAGCACCACCAGCCCCAGCCTCGAGACGGGCGCAAACAGGGCCGAGCGGGGTCCGATCACCACGTCGAACCTTCCCTCTTGGACCCCTCGCCACAAACGCCAACGCTCCGAATCCGATAGGGCACTGTGGAGCAGGGTGACGCGACCAGGGAACCTCTCCGAGTACCGCTCCAGCGCTTCGGGAGTCTGAGCGATCTCGCTCACCAGAACGATCGCGCGCCTCCCCATCCGCACCAGGGTATCGATCAAGCGCAGATACACCTGCGTCTTGCCGCTGCCCGTGACGCCGTGCAGGAGAAACAGTTGGTGGGTGCGGCTCTCCATCGCGGCTGCGACCGAGGAGAAGGCCGCGGTCTGCATCTCGTTGAGGATGATGCCGCTCGATTCCCTCCCGTCCGCCGAGAGGGTCGAAATTCGGGCCGGCTGCTCGACCTCGCTAGAGCCGTCGTCGAGCAGTTGGACAGAGTGCGCGTGGTCATCTCCTGTGCCGACAGGGAGTACGGTTCCTTCTCCAACCATCTTCTGCACCGTCAGCAGCGCACACCCGACCTCG
>JAJYNT010000245.1 GCA_021786215.1 Chloroflexota bacterium
TGGTCTCGATGCCCGCCATGGCATCCTGCTGGCGGAGCAGCGCCTCCCGCTCGGCGTCGGCACCGGTGGTGGCGGCTCCTCTGTAATACTGACTGATGTGGACCGCGTTGTGGACGATCAGCCCGGCAAGCCACTCCTGCTGCTGGTCCCTGAAGGCGCTCCAATCGGGAGGAAACGCGGTGACGGTGTTGATGTTCAAGATATGATTCGCGAAATCGACAGAACTGCTGCTGCTATCCACCCATTGGATCTGGTAGACGTACTGCTTGACGATCCCGTAGTTGTACGGGCTCTTGTTGGCCAGCATCTGCAGCGCCCCGTTCACCTGGTTGATGAAGTCCTGGTTTCCCCCCACCGCGATATTGGCTGGAGCTGTCGAACTTGAGGGAAGCGGAGTGGAGGTCGCCGCCGGCGCACCGGGAACGGGGGTAGCAGCGGGCGAGCTTGGATATGAGGGCAGCGGCGTCGGCGCGGGATCGCCATCCTTCACAAAGGCGTAGAAGAAGTTCGTGCCCTGCAGCTGGTCCGGCCTGTCCACCCAGTTCGGTTTGGAGGGATTGTACTGATGGTAAAGTGGGCTGCCCTGGGCCTGAGCATCCAGGTCGGCGGGAAGGTTCTGCCCCGTAATGATCCCCTTCAGGTAGTCGGCAAGCAGCAGTCCCTGGGTGTAGCCGTTGGTGGCATCGTAGTGCATGATGCCCCGCTGGAACCGCAGGTACACGAAGTTGTTGTTGTTGGGATCTCTCTGCGGAAGACTGGTGGGAACGCCCCACAGCTCGAGGTTGAGGAGCGGCAGCAGAGCCGGATTGCCACCCCCCTGGGGGTAGGCATCCTGCATCGTGACCGTGTTCTGGAAGGCCTGATAGAAGTTGACGTTCAGCCCTTGGAACTGGTCGGGGGCATGTGCCTTGATGAAATCCAGGATCTGGGTATCGTAGTTGGCGCTGCCCGGCTGAGGAGCCGACGCTGCAATGGAGGAATCGGGCGCGGGGAAGGTGCTCCCGTTGATCTTGGTATAGGGCATCAGGCCCGGGTCCAGCACGTTCATGGTGCGGGCCGACCCATCCGGACCCAGCTGCATGATCGCTCTCTGGAAGAACTGAACGGTTGTTCCCATGAATGGGAATGTGCGGCTCACCGGATAGCCGAAGGTCCGAAGGCCACCCCGCTTGTTGAAGTAATCCCAGAAAACGTCGTTGTCGATGCGGAAGCCGGTCTGATCGAAGTACCGGGTGTCGTGAGGCATGGCCGTGGGGGTGGGCATGGGTGTAGCGACCGGCGTCGCCGTCGCGACAGGGGCGGCAGAGATCAGCTTAGCGATCTTGTTGGCCGATTGCTCGGCGACCCACACGTTGCCGGCGCCATCTATCGTGACCCCAAATGGGGTGCTGTTGGCAGTGGGCAGGCCAAACTCGGTGAGATTCCCGTTATACACTCGACCGTAGGAGTTGTTGCCCGAACCGACGTACCAGGCGCCTCCCATGTTGTCGATGTCGATCCAGGTGGGCTTGGCCCCGGAGGTGGGAATGTTGTACTCCGTGAACTGCCCTCCCGGGGTCATCATCCCGATCTTGTTGCCGTCGTATTCGGTGAACCAGATATTCCCGGAAGCATCCACCGCGATACCAGTGGGGCTACCGTTGGAGGTGGGAATACCATACTCCGTGAACTGTCCCCCCGGGGTCATTCGGGCGATCTTTCCGGCAGCTCGCTCACTGAACCACACGTTCCCAGAGGAGTCCAGCGCTATGCCCCAGGGCTGGCTGTTGGATGTCGGGATGGTCGTCTCAACAAAGCTGGAGTTGCCGGGTGTGAACTTGCCGATCTTGTTGCCGTTGGACTCGGCGAACCAGATGTTGCCGGAGCTGTCGACAGCGATGCCGGTGGGGCCGCTGTTGGCGGTGGGGATGTTGTCCTGGCCGAACTGGGCGTTGGGAGTCATGTTCCCGATCTTGTTGCCGGCGAACTCCGTGAACCACACTCGGTTGCTGGGGTCGACGATTATACCCCACGGTTGAGCGTTGGAAGTCGGGACGTTGAACTCCTGGAACACCCCATTGGTGTTTATCCTACCGATATTGTTGCCGGCGAACTCCGTGAACCAGAGATTCCCAAATGAATCCGGCGCCAGGTTGCTGGGCTGGCTGCCCGAGGTCGGAATACTCCACTCGATCGGAACGGTCTGGGCACTAACCCCAGCAGCAAGAACCCCGACCATCGCGGCTGCCATCAAGACCACCACGCCGTAGCCCCACGATCGCTTGAGACCGGCTTTCACTGTCTACGCTCCTTTCTGGCCCGGGATGGGAAACAGGTCACAGACATGGCTATCGAGCTCCCTCTTCTCGAGGAACCGACCAAACAGGAAGGTGAGCCGGGCAGCCTTCGCCGCAGCGATCCAAAGATTCAAGGCGGGAGCGGCACTTTGCCGCTGGAAACGCGGCCAACCCACCCAGCCGCCGCGAAACGATGTGGAGATTGGCTGCCCCGGCACGAATTGGCTCGCCGGATGGAGCACACCCGGCGCCCATTATGAGGAATACGACCCCACTATTCAAGAAGGAAGATGTGGTTGGCCTCCCGGGGCGGCTGGTTAGTAGAACTCCACTCTCCCATATGCTAATATCAAACTGTGATCTCGGTTGGTCTATGGCAAGACCCTGAAACCCGGGAACAATGCCTGGGCATCCTGATGTGGGGGTGCACCGGACCGCGGCAGGTGGGACTCTTCACTTTGCTGCAGGCTGGCAAAGATGGTCCTTGTTTTCTTCGTTTACGGCCTGGCCTTCTTTTCCATGGGGTTCGCCATTGCCCTGGAATCTCGCCAGTCGAGCGGCCTCAGACTGGCCAGAAGCCTGCCCTTCCTGGCGGCCTTCGGCATACTCCACGCCCTCACCGAATGGTCCGACATGCTGCTCTTCGTCGAGACCGCGCCCCCCACGGCCTTCAGCATCGAGACGATGCGCATCGTTCGCACCATTCTACTGGGGCTATCGACAATCGCCCTGATTCAATTCGGCAGTAGCGTCCTCGCGAGTTCTCAAGACTCGAGAGTGATGGCCGAGCCGGGGAAAAACGGTTCCAGACTCGCGGCTCTCGGCACCCGGTCCCTGTTGCGATTTCTACCGGCTACCCTAGGGCTGATCTGGATCGCGATCCTGGCGATCCTGCTTAAAGCCGGATACCCCATGGGCAGCCGCCTGTGGTTCACCCACGCCGACGTCTGGGCCAGGTTTCTCCTCTATCTGCCCGGGTCGCTGCTGGCAAGCTGGGGGCTGATCTCCGAGGCCCGTTCCCTGGAGAAGGCCTCCTTCCGTCAGGTCGCGAGAGACGCCAGGTTCGCGGCTGTCACTTTTCTCCTGAACGCCCTGCTCACAGGATTGGTGGTGCCGCCGGGCCAGTATTCCCTGACGGCGCCGCTCGGCTACGACAGCTTTCAGGGCCTTTTCAGCATCCCGGCCCAGCTGCTCCGCGCACTTTCTGCCCTGGCCATAGCCTTCTTCGTCCTGAGGGTACTGATGGTCTTCCGCATCCAGTCGGCCAGGCAGGTGGAGGAGGCGAACCGGCGCCAACTCCAGGCGCAGCAGGAGGCGTTGGAGGTTCAGCAGCGCGCACAGGCGGAGATGGAACAGTGGAACCGAAACCTGGAAGGTCGCATTCAGCAGAGGACCGCGGAGATCACCCTGCGCAACAGGCAGTTGACGGCTATCAATGGCATCGCCGCCACCATCAGCCAGTCCTTCAACCTGCACGAGATCCTGCACCAGACCCTGCAACGGACCCGGGAGGCATTGGACGCGGAGGGCGGCGGGGTGTTCCTTTTCAGCCAGGTGACCTGTGATCCCACCTCGGAGCTGCATCAGGGCCTGTCTGAGAAGTTCATTCAGACGCTTCAGCACATGCGGCTGGACATGGTGATCGTGGGGCAGATGGAGGACAGCAGCTTCATCATTGCGCCGGTGAGGGCCAGAGGCCAGACGGCAGGCGTCATCTGCGTGACACGAGGAAGGGACAGCGGTTTTGACGGCGAAGACGGAAGGCTGCTGGCTGCGATAGGGAATCAGGTGGGCATAGCCGTGGAGAATGCGCGCCTCTTCTGCCAAGTTCAGAACATGGCAGCGGTCGAGGAGAGAGAGCGACTTGCACGCGAGATGCACGACGGTATAGCCCAGGTAGTCGGCTTTCTGCATCTGAAGACCAGAGCGGTCCAGCAATTGGTTGCAACCAGCAGGCTCGAGGAGGCGGAAACCGAGCTGGCTCAGATGCAGAAGATCGTGCAGGAGGCCTACACCGACATCCGTCAGTCGATTCTGAGTCTCCGAACCGCGACGGAGCTGGAGCGAGGGCTGGTGCCTGCCATCAGGGAAAGCGCCACCGATTTCGCCGAGCAGAACTCAATTCAGGTGGAACTGGCCTTGGCCACGGAGAATGAGCTATCCTTCCCAGCCGAGGCTGAGGTGCAACTGGTGCGCATAGTCCAGGAGGCCCTGGCCAATGTCCGAAAGCATTCTCGGGCCAGCAAGGTGTGGGTCAGGCTTGCGCGCCGAGATGACGAAGTTCTTCTGACCGTCGAGGACGATGGGATCGGTTTTGACCTCTCCCAGCTGGGGGGAAAGAAGCGCCACAGCTTCGGTCTAGAAACCATGCGGGAGCGAGCCGAAGCGATCGGCGCCCGTCTGCTGATAACCTCCATTCCGGGCGAGGGCACCAGAATTCAGGTGAGGTTCCCATTTGAGAGAAGAGCTACAGAAGCAGGAGCAGCCTCTGAGAGTGTTGCTGGTTGACGACCATGCCCTCTTCAGGGCAGGCATCGCAAGCCTCCTGACTTCCAGAAGAGGGTTCCAAGTCGTGGGCCAGGCACAGGATGGAGAGGAAGCCGTCGAGGCCGCACGCCACCTGAAACCCGACCTGATCCTGATGGACCTGCACATGCCCAGGGTGGGCGGCATTGAGGCGACTCGCAGGATTCGGGTAGAGCTGCCGGAAGTGAAGGTAGTGGTGCTCACCGTCTCCGACCAGGACCGAGATCTCTTCGAGGCGATAAAGAGCGGTGCCCACGGCTATCTGTTGAAGAACCTGGAACCGGAGGAGCTGTTCGACTATCTGGGAGGGATCTCGCGGGGAGAGGCCCCCATCTCCCGCACTATGGCCACAAGACTGCTGAACGAGTTCGCCAACCAGGCATCCCGGACCAGGGAATCCGCGACCGTGGAGCCGAGCAATGACCTGACGCCCAGGGAAAGAGAGGTGCTGAAGCTGGTGGCCTCGGGCGCATCCAATCGAGAGATCGCCGTCGCTCTCACCCTCACCGAGAACACAGTCAAGAACCATCTCCGCCACATTCTGGAGAAGCTGCACCTGGAGAACCGGGTGCAAGCCGCCGCCTACGCCCTGAAGATGGGGCTCAACGAGTAAGACACGACACACCGCTTCACTACCACCCCCGTCCGTAGCCCGAAAGGACTAATCCAAAGATAGCCCTTTCGTGTCCCCAAGATGGCCACCCGGATGGATGGACGAATCCTTAGAGCAAGCTTAGAATCTGGCCAAGTTCGTTCCATAATGCACAATAGGCTGTTGCGAGATGCCGAGGGTTCGAGTCTTCATCCTATACAGTCACAGCCTCT
>JAJYNT010000455.1 GCA_021786215.1 Chloroflexota bacterium
CCACCGGGAACTAGCAGACCAGAAAAAGGAGGGCCAAACCGAGGAGCAGTTCCTCTACAAGACCCGAAAGAACGCTCTGGGGCCCTTCAAGAAACGGATGTGGGATCTGCCCCAGGAGACCAAGGACGCCCTCGGGGCCGAGCTGCAGCAGAAGTTCGCCTTCTACTATCAGCAGCTGCACGTGGCCAACACCAGGGAACTGGTGGAGCGATGGGCCAAGCCGGTCAAGGTGAGCCGGCCGGCCCCAGAATCCCTCAAGTAGCGTGCTTCCTACCGTTCTCACCCCTTGACCGGAAGGTCAAGGGGTGAGAACGATGGCAAACTACTCTTCTATGACCCCTCTTTCCTCCAGGTCCAGCCTGTACTGCCGATACTGTTCGATCAGAGGGTACACCTCTTCTTGAGACAGCTGCCGCACCTGGGAGTAGCCGAAGAACAGCGCCAGCACCTCGGGAAGACGAAGACCGGCCTTCCGCACGGCATCCTTGAACCTAGCGGCCGCCAGGATCATCTCCGCCTCCTGGAGGACGGTATCCGGCTCCGGTGGGCTGGGCGGCGCCGGCTCCCCCTTCAAGCAGAGAGGGCAGTGGTCGGGATCGTGGTCGAGGATCTGCTTCTCCGGCCACTCCTGGATCTCCATGCTTTCAGAATCCAGGTGAACCAGCCGGCTCGGCCGATGCGAATCGGGATCGTCGTATTCCTCTACCACCTGCCGATGCAGACCGGCTTCCAGGAGATGTCTGGCTAGATCCAGACGGGTCAGCCCAGGCCGATCGAATATCAGGGCATCATATGCGCCATAAATGCTCCAACCTCGCTGGGACAGCCAGTAAGCCGCCTCGTTCGCGCGTCCAGCCGCCTCCAAATTGAAGCGCGCCTCCTCTACGAGGTCCATGGTGTTGGGTCCCTCTGTCCCCTCGAAGTTCTCGATGTCCTCCCCGGGAGCTCTCCAGAGATCCATCACCACAGTGTACCGGCGCCTTATCTCGGCCGACTTGCTCACCTTCAACCTCCGCGCGACTTACCCGCGTCACCGCTTGATGGAGATATGGTACACCGCGGACACCCCCAGGTGAAAGGGCGGTCTATGCCGGCCGCGCTTGCGCCGATCTGCCATTTCGTGCAAGAATTCACGTCTGCTGGTAGTCGGCACCTTTTGGTAGCCGCACAAACGATAGTGTTGATATCTGTACCCCGCGACAGTAGACTAGGGCGTTCTCCCCTCTAACTGATTCTATTGTCGCGTCAATCATAGAAAGAGGTGATCCATGCTCGACGAGAGGAGTCCTGTACCACTGTACTACCAACTCCAGGAGATAATTCGCACCCGTATCGAAAGTGGTCAGTGGCCAGCGGGCCAGCAGTTGCCTCCCGAGGCCGATTTATGCGAAGAGTTCAACCTGAGCAGAGGAACCGTCCGACAGGCCCTGGCAGAGCTAGTCCGAGAAGGGATGCTCAACCGGAGGCGAGGCAAAGGGAGCTTCGTGGCCACCCCCAAGATCTCCCAGAATCTCATGCGAGCCGCCTGGGGATTCAGCGAGTACGCCAATCAGGTGATCGGTAGCGAGCTCGGCAGCAAACTGATCTCTGCCGGCATAATCCCCGCGAACAGGTCATTGGCCAACAAGTTCGGCATATCGGTAGGTTCCGAGTTGTTCGAGATCCGCAAGTTGAAGTTGGCCGATGAGCAGCCTTACTTCCTTGCCACCTCCTACATACCTAAGGAGGTGTGCCCTGGGCTAGAGAACGAGGACCACACCGTCGGTTCCCTCGTCGCGCTGCTTCAAGAGAAATATGCCATCAAGGTCATGCGAGTAGAGGGCTGGTTCGAACCGATACTGATTGATGAATACGAAGCCTCGCAACTGGAGATGGAGAAGGGCTTACCCGCCATGCTGTACGAGCGCGTGCGCTACGCCGCGGGCGACCAGGCGGTAATGATCAGCAAGCACATTATCCGTGGTGATATGTGCCGCATGACGTTCCAGATCAGCGATACCAACGGACACAGGCCGCAGGGCGTGAGTGTTTGACCTGTAAGGTAAGAGAGCCGTCGTCCCTGACGTGACTTTCCAGGCCACAAGAAGGACGCTATCAGGTAACTTCCTCTCGCGACCAAGAGTCTGAGTCCGAGATCTACCGAGGGGGCGCGGAGAACAGGGCTGAACCCTCTGAGGGTCGACTCCCCGCTCTCCCCGTCCCCTCGTTCCCACACCTCAAGTAGAGCACCTCCTTCTTTGGATTGCATCTTGCTCCCTGCCGGCCTCTCGGGCAAGCACAATCTGAGGAACGCGAGATGATACCTATACAGGACACCCCCGAGCGCCAGAGGCGGAGCTTGCCCGTGGTGACCCTGGCGCTGATTCTAGTCAACGTGGCGGTCTTCACGTACGAGCTGACACTGGGCCCAGCCCTACCCCGCTTCGTTCAATCCTACGGCACAATTCCCCTGGAAATCACAACCGGCCGGCCGCTCACTTCTTCTACCCCCTCGTTCGTGTACCTGACGCTCCTCACCGCGATGTTCATCCACGGCGGATTTCTACACATCGGGGGCAACATGCTGTTCCTGTGGATCTTCGGAGACAATGTGGAGGATAGCCTGGGCCACTTTCTGTTCCTGGGTTTCTACCTGCTCTGCGGTGTGATTGCCGGGTTGGTACAGGTGGCGATAGCCCCCCTCTCCACGATCCCTTCGATCGGTGCCAGTGGTGCAATAGCGGGCGTGCTGGCGGGTTACCTGCTGCTTTTCCCCAGCGCAACCATCCGCACCCTCCTTCTAATAGGTCCTTTCCTCACCTTCAGCAGGCTGTCCGCTATCCTGATGATCGGCGCGTGGTTCATCTTCCAGCTGATCAGTGGGGTGGCGGAGCTGGCCAGCAACACCACCACTGGAACCGGGGTGGCGTTCTGGGCCCACGTCGGGGGATTTGGGGTTGGCCTGGCAGCAGTTGGCCTCTGGAGGGTCATCACGCACTACCAGACTCGCGCGCCGGCGCCCTGATCGGCAGGCCGATCATTCGGATTAGCTCAGGTAGCTGCGCAGCGACTTCGCAACCGAAGGATGGCGCAGCTTCTCCAACGCTTTGGCCTCGATCTGCCGAACCCTCTCGCGCGTTATGCCGAGGATCTCGCCTATCTTCTCCAAAGGGTATACGTGCCCGTTCCCCAACCCGAACCGCAACTGAAGCACCAGTTGCTCCCGCGGGGTCAAGATGGCTCCCAGGGCATCCTGGGTCTCTCGCTTCAGCAGCATCTCATAAACCGCCTCCTCGGGTCGCTGAGACACCTCGTCGGCCACAAGGTCCGCCAGCTCGGACTCCGCCTCCTCTCCCACCGGCGCTTCAAGAGAGGATGGCACGTGGGCCGCCTTGATAGCATCCCTAACCTTCTGCACCCCTACCCCAAGGGCCGACGCCACCTCCTCCTCTGTGGGCTCGCGACCCAACTCCTGGGTGAGACGCTGGGTCACCTGGTTCAAGCGAGTGATCGCCTCGCCCATGTGAACCGGCAGCCGGATGGTCCTGGCCTTGTCGGCGATGGCTCTGGTGACCGCCTGGCGTATCCACCAGGTCGCGTAGGTGGAGAACTTGAAGCCTTTGCGCCAGTCGTACTTCTGCACGGCCCGCATGAGGCCTATGTTTCCTTCTTGGATCAGGTCCAGCAGCGGCAAGCCTCGACCGGTGTACCGCTTCGCCACACTCACCACCAGCCGAAGGTTTGACATGATGAACTTTTCCAGCGCCTCGGTGTCGCCGGCCTCGATCCGTTTGGCCAGTTCCACCTCCTGCTGGGCGGTTAGCAGCGGCACGTCGGCGATATCTCGCATGTACGAGAGGAGAGGATCCTCGCCAACGGCACGACCGCCGGACTCCATCTCGCTGAGCTCCTTGCCCAGAAGATTCTCTTCCTGGACCTTCTCTTCCTCTTCCTCGTCCTTCACCACCTCGATGTCATGCGCCAACAGGGCCTCGTCCACGGCTTCTAGCAGAGCGGGGTCTCCCACCAACTCCTCGATCTCGTCCTCACTGACGTAGCCTCGCTCCTTACCCCTGGAGATCAACTCATCAAGATGTAGATTCGGCTGCTTGCCCTTTGCCATAAGGCCCCCTCCAACCCCAAAGGCAGCTTTGCGGCATTGATGCTACCACGGTCGGTCAAGCCGCGCGTAAGTTTCGAACAACTGCCTATGTCTTCGCAACAAACCGACGGCCACGACGGCAATCCGAAGGCAACGGTTGGTCGGCAAGATGCGTGCCCCGCACTGTTGACCCTGTGGCATGCTGAACAGTGAATAGTGTGAAGAGAACATCCCAGGCGACCACACCCCGGCAGAAATGTGTGACCTCGAGCCGGGGACCGGCGCCGGTCACTGGATGGAGAGGCGCTCCCCAGCTTTGGTCCAGCTGAACAAATCTCGGTTTGCCCTCAGCCACAGGAGCTGCCGCTCGATCCCCTTCCTCGCTGACACCGTCGGCGCCCAACCCAATTCGGCCCCGGCACGGCGGATATCGCTGACGTAGACCTTCTGGTCGCCCGGACGCCAGTCGGAGAAGCCAAGAGGGATCGGGCTACCCAGTTGCTGGTTGAGGTAAGCAACCAACCAGCGCAACGATATCGCGTTCTGAGGTCCCCCGCCGATGTTGTACAGCCTGCCTCCTGCAGCCTCGATCCTCTCGACGGCCAGTTCGTAGGCCGCCACCAGGTCGTCCACATGCAGGATGTCTCTCACCTGGTGGCCATCGCCAAAGATCGTGAGGGGAGAGCCGAATAGAGCGGAAACGGCGAAGTGGGTTACCCAACCCTGATCCTCGTTTCCCAATTGGTGAGGGCCATAGATGCAGGATTGTCTAAATACCACCGTGGGCAACCCATAGGTCCGCGCATAATCCCGAACGTATTGGTCCGCGGCGCCCTTGGAGCAGCCATAAGGGGAATGGAAGTCCAGCGGCCAATCCTCGGACACCCCTTGCGGCAGATGGCTAAACCGGTAGCCGGTTTCGCTCAACTCCACCCCGGCCCGATCCATACCCCCGTACACCTTGTTGGTGGAGGCGAAGACCACCGCAGGCCTGCGTCTCGACTCCCGCGCCGACTCCAACAGGTTCAGTGTACCCAGGGCATTCACCTCGAAATCGTGCCTGGGATCGGAGAGCGAGTTGGTGACACCCACCTGAGAGGCCAAATGGAAGATTACGCCGGCATCGGAGGCCGCTCTCTTCAGTTCAGCAAAGTCACGAACGTCCCCAACGACGGTCTCCAACCTTGAGCTATCGAGCGATTGCAGCCATCGCAGATTCTTATCGGTGCCGGCCCTGGACAGGTTGTCGAAGATCCGAACCCGGCACCCCTTGGAGAGATAGTGAGCGACGAGGTTGCTACCGATGAAACCGGCGCCCCCGGTTACCAGGACAAGACCGTATCTCTTGTCACTCAACACCTTCTCTTCTCCCCGACGAAGACTGCCGACAACTGCCCCTCCCGTCACCCAAAATCGAACCGGAAGGACTATTCGAGTGGATTGATTGATCGACCGATCGATCCAACCACGCAGCTAAGTAGTGTATCAAGATCAGGACCAGGGCAGAGGGCAGACAGCTACCGGCAGTGTACGGC
>JAJYNT010000337.1 GCA_021786215.1 Chloroflexota bacterium
TATCTGCCAGCCGAACATGCCGAGCAGCATGACGAGCGCCACCTCGTTGATCATCGGAGAGGCTATCAGGAAGGAGAATGTGACCCCCAGCGGTATACCCGACTCCACGAAACCGAGGAACATCGGCACCGCCGAGCAGGAGCAGAAGGGAGTCACTATCCCCAGGGTAGCGGCCAGGACGTTGCCCACCCCCTCCCGCTTGCCGCCCAGCAGCTTGCGGGTGCGCTCGGGGCTGAAGTAGGAGCGTAGTATCCCCACCAGAAAGACAACGCCCACAAGAAGCAAGAAAATCTTCGGCACGTCGAGCAGGAAGAAGTCCACCGCCGAACCGAGGCGGCTGGCAGGGTCGAGCCCGAGAGCGCGATAGCTCAGGTAATCTGACAGGCCAGGAAGGGCCAGGTAGGCCAGGATCCAGACGATCGCGGCGATAGCCAGCCGCAAAGAGATGGGAATAGAGAGGTAAAAGGGGCGTCGGGTGGTTTCCAAGGTAGATTATCCTCCTCTGTCGCTTTGGCTGCTACCTGCCGGAGATTTCGCACTTGGGGCAGTTGCAGCCCGCGACGCTGATGTGGCCGTCAACAGAGCGCGTCGAACCGCCCGCCAGGGCCCTCACCGTGTCGAGAAGCTCCAACACGCGGGGATCGGCGGCTCGGTAGAAGACTCGCTGCGCCACCCTCCGATCCCGGACCAGCCCGGCCTCCTTGAGGGCCGCCAGATGCTGGGAGATGTAGGGCTGGGGCTTGTCGAAGAGGCTGGCCAGATGGCAGACGCACTCCTCGCCGACGGAAAGCACATCCAGCAGCCGGATTCGGAACGGATGGGCCATCGCCCTCAGCATCTGGGCCTGCGTTTCCTCGAGAGCAAGTTCAGCATCTATCATGATCACGGCCTCCTATATATGCGCTGCGGTGTATACTGTTCAAGTCGCATATATCCTATGCCGCATACTCCGCGTTGTCAAGGGGTGACCAAGCTTTCTTGGGGCGCAACCCGAGAGGTCTGGGTAACCACCCGCCCGCTGCTCGCCCACCCTCGGCATACGTGGCAGGGCAGATTCGTGCGCGTGGCCCCGGCCTCCACCGGGCACGCCGGTACAGACGGGTGAGTGTCTTTGCCGGCATCCCACCTCGACACGCCGACATCATGGTCTTGCCCACCTTCCGCCCACGCATTTGCCCAATGGACGGGGAAGCCACACCAGGCTAGCCTGAGGTCGGTGTAATGAACCCCACATCCCGGGTGGCCCACAGGGCTCGCCGCGCTGTGGTGCGCACCACCATCATCCAGATAAAGGAGGCTACGGTTGCGTCCTATGAAGGAGAAGTCTCCAACCACTGAGCAGGCTGGCGAACAGTTGGACCGCCGAGGATTTCTGACCAAGCTGGCCGCGATCGGCGCGGGAGGTCTGGTGCTGGCGGAGCTGGGCAATGCCATGGCCAGCGGGCGGGTCCTAGCCGCCGGGGCACCGACCACGAGTGACGTGCCCATCGCCGCGGTGCCCGCGCTGCCGCCCCCGGTAACAGGCGAGGACGTCATCGTCCGCATGACGGAAGATCTTCAGCGGGCCCTGAAAAAGCCGGCCGAGCAGCGGCGCTGGGGGATGGTCATCGACCTGCGCCGCTGCGTGGGCTGCCAATCCTGCACCGTGGCCTGCGTCGCGGAGAACAAGCTGCCGCCGGGGGTGGTGTACCGGGTGGTGCTCCAGCAGGATACCGGCTCCTATCCCAACGTGGGCCGGACCTTCACCCCCCGCCCGTGCATGCAGTGCGACAACCCGCCCTGCGTGCCCGTCTGCCCCGTGGGAGCCACGTACAAGCGACCGGATGGGATCGTGCAGATCGATTACGACGCCTGCATCGGTTGCCGCTACTGCATCACCGCCTGTCCGTATAGCGCCCGGACCTTCGACTTCGGGGAATACTACGGCGATGCCGCCGGCTCACCGCCCCTCCAGTTCGAGACGCTCCCTTCTCTCGACTACGGCCAGGTCTGGAACCGCACACGCGACACCTCTCCGTCGGGCAACGCCCGCAAGTGCACCTTCTGCATTCACCGGGTGGAGCAGGGTTTGCTTCCGGCCTGCGTGCTCTCATGCATGGGCCGGGCTACCCATTTTGGCGACCTTAACGACCACGAGTCCCTGGTGAGCGAACTGATAGGTCACGAGAATGTAACCCGCCTCAAAGAGGAGCTGGGCACCGATCCCAAGGTCTATTACATCCTGTAAAGGAGGCAGCCATGAGCAAGATATGGAAAGGACTCGCCGCTCTGATCTGGGCGGTCCTCTTTGTGATCGGCGCCTGGGGCGTGGTGCTCCGCTTCGACATGGGGCATCGGCTGGCCGGCTACACCAGCTACGTTCCCTGGGGCCTATGGGTGGCCGCGTACATCTACTTTATCGGCCTCTCGGCAGGGGCCTTCCTGCTCTCCACACTGGTCTACGTGTTTGGCGTCAAGCGCCTGGAGCGAGTTGGCCGCTTTTCGCTCTTCCTGGCCCTGGTGACACTCTTCATGGCGCTGCTCACCATCTGGTTTGATCTCGGCCACATGTGGCGCTTCGTGGAGGTGTACGCGCGTCCCCAGTTCCACTCCATGATGGCCTGGATGGTGTGGCTCTACACCGCCTACTTCCTCCTTCTCATCTTCGAGACCTACTTCGCCGTGCGACGGCACCTGCCAGCCTGGTCGAGGTTTCCCGGTGTGCGCGGGGCGGTGGCCGTGGTGCTGACATTGGGCCGCCAGAAGCCGTTGAGTGAGGCCGAGGTCGCCCGAGACAACCGGATCGTGAAGTGGTTAGGTGGCATCGGTGTGCCCCTCGCCATCGCCTTCCACGGAGGGGTGGGCGCCCTTTTCGGCACGGTGTTGGCGCGAGAGCTCTGGCACAGCTCCCTCTACCCCATCATGTTCCTGACGGGGGCCCTCCTTTCGGGCGGCGCCTTGCTCACGGGCCTGGTGGCCTTCTTCTGGAGCGAGAGGGACGCCGGCTGGAGGGACGCCGTCACCCTTCTCGGTCGCGTGGTCCTCGGCCTCTTGGCCTTCGACACCGTTCTGGAGTGGGCGGAGTATTCCATCCCCATGTGGTACGGGGTCGGCAGCGCTTACCAGCAGCTGCTCAACGTCCTCTTCGGTCCCGAGTGGTGGGTATTCTGGCTGGTGCATATCGCGGTGGGCGTGGCAATACCCGCGGTCTTGCTCCTGGCCGCGCCGCGGAACCCCGTGGCCGTGGGACTCGCCGGCTGGGCCGTCGCGGTCTCGTTCCTGGCGGTGCGGCTCAACATGGTCATCCCGGCCCTGGTGCAACCGGAACTTCAAGGGCTGCAGTGGAGCTACCACGACAGCCGGCTGGTCTTCAACTACATGCCCACCCTTTTCGAATGGCAGGTCCTTCTGTTCGTGGTCACGTTGGGGGTGGGGCTGCTTTACCTGGGTAGCCTCGTGCTTCCCCTCGGGAACCGAACCGCCGCGGTGAGGTACGCCGCGCTCCAGTCGACGAGCAAGGAGGTGTAGGGATGACATTCCGAGAAATGGTGGACCAGAAGCTGACACGTCGTTCCTTCTTCAAGATCGCCGGCGCCGGGACCGCGGGGCTCGCGGCCTGGGGGGCCGGCACGATGGCTCTTCGTCCCGTGGCAGCGGACGAGAGGGCGACGCTCCTGCAAGATGAGCAAAAGCTGGCCTACACCGCCTGTACGATGTGTCCTGCGGAGTGCGGCCTGGCCGTCAACGTGGAGAACGGCATCGCCTCAGCGATCTATGGCAATGTGCACGTGCCGTACAATGCCGGCACCGCCTGCGCCAAGGGATCCTCTGGCATCCAGATGACTTACAGCCCATACCGTTTGCAGACACCTCTGATGCGCGTGGGCGAGCGCGGCGAGGGCAAGTTCAAGCAGGTCAGCTGGGACGAGGCCCTGAGCTTCATCGCCAAGAAGCTGGTGGAGATCAAGCACCGCTACGGACCGGAGTCCGTGGTCATGGACACCGGCGACGTCACCGACGGCGACGCCTACTACCGGCTCTTCTACGCTTATGGCACGCCCCACTGCACCCAGCACGGGGCGATATGCGACACGCCACGCCGGCTCGGCCCTGCTCTCATCGATGGGGGCTGGCGCATCGAGCCGGACCTCATGCGTCCCGCACTGGTTCGCCAGCCCGACGGCTCGCTCAAGAACGACTACTCGTACAGCTCCAAACTCATCATCTACGTCGGTTGGAACCCCTTCACCGCCACGCGTATCAACTACGAATCCCGCGGCACGGTGGCGGCGCGGATCAACGGGGCGAAGGTCGTTGTGGTGGACCCAGCCCTCAGCAACACCGCGGCCAAGGCTGACAAATGGCTCCCAATCCGGCCGGGCACCGACGCCGATCTCTTTGCCGCCATGCTCCGGTACATCCTCGAGAACGACGACCCCACCAACCCCTACCGACGGTATATCGACTGGTCCGTGAAGGACTCCGTTGACGGCTGGGACGAATTCATGGGTGCCTTCCGCGATTGGTGGGGAAAGAAGGATCCCGTCAACGGACTGCCCTACTTTTCCGTGGACTGGGCGGCACAACGGACTGGTCTCGCGGCCGGGAACATTGTCTGGCTGGCCGACGAGTTTGGGCGGACCAAGCCCGCGGCGCTGGTTTGGGGCATGAACGGCATCGGCCACCACTACAACGGGGGCATTGCCAGCATTCTGGGTACCGTACTGGACGTCATCACCGGCAACTTCGAAGCGCCGGGCGGCGTCATAGACATGGGACTGGTGCGCTCTTCCAAGGTGGGTAGCGCCAACGGCTCGTCATGGTTGTCGCGCAAGGTGACCCGGACCGTGGGCGGCAGCCAGGTCACCGCCACGCAGAACGACCTCCATATGGATCACATGGGCGACTGGCCCTCGGCATGGTGGGATGCCCTGGGGGACTACCCGCGCCGGTTCGTGGATGGTGTAACGCTGCGCTACGGCGCCTTCCGCGGCTACCAATATCCCATCAAGGCTTATGTCTTCCGCACCGGCAACGTGGTCATCACAGGTTCGGCCACCTGGGCCTGGCAGGACGCCCTAACGGCCAAAGATGCCCAGGGCAACTACAAGGTGGAGCTGCTGGTGGGGATCGACACTCCCTACCTGGAAACCGGGATGTATGCCGACGTGCTGCTTCCGGAGGCCGGATACCTGGAACGGATGAGCCTCTCGGACATCTATCCCTCCCATCCAGTGCTCTATCTGCGCGACCGAGTGATCGCCCCGCTCCACCAGTCCAAGACCCCGTACGAGATCATGATCGGCCTGGCAAAGGCCCTGGCGGCGGCCGGCGACAAGGACATTCAGGCCCAGGATTTCTGGGAGAAGTACCCCACCGAGGAGTCCTTCGTCAACGACTGCCTGAAGCCGGCACCCGGCATGCTGAATGTGGGCACGCCACTCCCATACCCGAAGTACCCGGAGGGCTACAAGATCCTCGGCACGCCGGACTCCCTGGAGGCGGGCAGGGTGACGGTAGATGACAAGAATAAGACCGTTCAGGGCGAGCCGGTCACGGCGAAGTGGCTGCGGGACAATTATGGCGTGGCCATCTGGCCCATGGCCTGGGGCCGCTACAAGGCGTCC
>JAJYNT010000102.1 GCA_021786215.1 Chloroflexota bacterium
GGGGAGCCGTCCACTATTCCTCAAAGGGTTGCGCATATGAACGAGGTCCTACTACAACCAGCCTATGCTTAAGTTAACGCGTATGGGGACAAGCCCCCGCCGCGGCGCGCCCGATGGACCGGACGGCGGGGTACAAGACCCCGCCCTACGCTTCAAAACCAGTGTGGTCGTGTACTAGCCGGCCATCTGGGACGAGGGCGGGCCTTAGACCCGCCCCTACCTGCAGACGGTCCGGGCCTAAGTGAACCGCATTGCGGCTAAGCCATGGGATTGACGGCTACCTGGGCTCGACGGGGAACGGTCAGTCCGGCAGCAGCTTGCCAGGGTTGAGGAGTCCCTGAGGGTCAAAGGCCTTCTTGATCTGGCGCATAAGATCCAGATCCAGCGGGCCAAACTGCAGCGGCATGTAGTCCCGCTTCTCGATGCCGATGCCGTGCTCGCCGGTGACGGTTCCACCCATCTCCAGACAGAGCTTCACGATCTCCTGATCGGCCCGATGGACCCGCTCCACCGCATCAGGATCGGTCGGGTCGAAAATGACCAGGGGATGGAGGTTGCCATCCCCCGCATGGGCGGCGGTCCCGATGGTCAGGCGGTATCTCTGAGCTATCTCCCGCACCTGATGAAGGGTCTCCGCCAACCGGGTCCTGGGCACCGTGGTATCGTGGATGGAGGAACCCGCGGCCAAGACCACCAGAGCACTGTACGCCGCCCTCCGGCCTGTCCAGAGGCGATCTCGTTCGGACTCCGTCCGGGCCACCAGAAGGTCGCGGGCACGGTTGGCGCGGCAGAGCTCGGCTATTCTCTCGGCCTGGCGGTCCTGACCATCCTTCAGACCGTCCAACTCGATAAGCAGCACTCCCTCGGCATCCAACGGGTAGCCTGCCCGGTTGCCGCTCGACTCCACAGCCTCCACGATCGCCCGGTCCATGATCTCCAGTGTGGCAGGAACGATCCCGTCGGCAATCATGTCGGAAACCGCGTTGCCCGAGTCCTCCAGCCGGTCGAAGATGGCCAGCATGGTCTTCACAGCCTCGGGCTGCCGCATCAGCCGCACGGTGACAGAGGTCACCACACCCAGGGTGCCCTCGGAACCCACCACCAGCCCGGTCAGATCGTACCCTGGGCAGTCCTCAACCAGACCGCCTGTGTTCACCACCTCCCCCGATGGCAAGACCATCTCCAGTCCCAGCACGTGGTCGGTGGTGATCCCGTACTTCAGGCAGTGGGGTCCCCCGGCGTTCTCGCCGACGTTACCCCCTATGGTGGACACCTTCTGGCTGGACGGATCGGGAGCGTACAGATAGCCTCGGGGGGCCAGAGCGTTTTGGAATTCCAGGTTAACTACCCCCGGCTCCACCACCGCCCTTTCGCTCTCGACATCGACCTCCCGAATACGGCTCATCCGGGTGCAGGCCAGAACGATGCCCCCCTTAAGAGGTACGGTGCCGCCGGACAGGTTGGTTCCGGCACCCCGCGCCACTACCGGCAGCCCCTCTCGCCTGGCCACCCGCATCACGGCGGCCACCTCGGTCGCGTTGGCCGGGAAAAGCACCACCTCCGGCTCCACCCTCTCCGGCGTGGCGTCGTACTCGTAGGCCAATCGATCGCGGCGAGAGGCAAAGAGGTCCTCAGAACCAACTATATCCGCTAACTCCTTGACGAAATGACGGCTATCCAAGAGAGGGCTCCAGTCGACGAGAAAGTCCGAGGATCCGTCCGCCTCGGGAATACGGTCTCTGATTGTACTACGATTCCGCTTTGTCCTGGAGGATTGGCCAGAATCGGGGTGCGGCGCACATTTCCAGGCGAAGCCTGGTGCTGGTCCGTAGGAGCCGGCTCCTGCCGGCGATACCCCAGGCGAGAGGCTACCCAACCTCCGTCACCAGGTCTGTCGCCCTCCTACACATGCTCCGCTCCCGAAATCCTGCGCTGCACCCCCAGAACCGGCTTGGGTGGCCGCCCCCAGATCGATGCGGTACAATTACTGATATAGACGTGGAGAAATGGTAGCTTCTCTCGTTCGGGAGAAGCTATCTGTCTAAATGGCTCGAAGAGGTCATGGAAGAACACTATCTGGAAACACTTGAACTGAATAAGGTGCTGGAACAGCTTGCAGGCCACAGCTCCTTCTCCGTGAGCCACGAGCTGGCCCTGGCTTTGCGTCCGGCCACGGAAATGGTGGAGGTGCTGCGCCGCCAGGGGGCCACGCGAGAGGCCCGGCGGTTGCTGGATCTGAAGCCCAACTTCAGCATCGGCGGAGCGAGGGATATACGGCCTCACCTCCAGAGGGCTTCCGTGGCCGCCCTCCTGACCCCGGACGAGCTGCTGTCGGTCGTCTCCACCATCGCCAGCAGTCGCATAGTCCGAGGCACCATCTCCAAACTGAGGGATCAGCTTCCCACCCTGGAGGAGGTCACACTCCCCATTGGGTCTCACGACAGCCTGGAGCAGGAGATTCGGAGAGCCATATCCGATACGGGAGAGGTGGTGGACTCGGCCAGCCCCGCTCTAGCCGGAATTCGGATGGAACTCCGCCGCGCTTACGAGCGACTGATGTCCAAGCTGAACGAGATCGTCACCTCTCCATCCTATCGCCAGGCCCTGCAGGAGCCTATCGTCACACAAAGAGCAGGCCGCTACGTGGTGCCGGTGAAGGCCGAGTTCAAGGGTCAGATCAAGGGGATCGTTCACGATCAATCGGCCAGCGGTGCGACTGTGTTCATGGAGCCGCTGGCGGTGGTGGATCTGGCTAATCGATGGCGACAGCTCCAGATCGACGAGGAGCACGAGATCGAGCGAATCCTCATGCAGCTAGGTGGCATGGTGGGCCGAGAAGCTGAGGGGCTGCGCCACACCCTGGACGCACTGGCGGAGGTGGACCTCTTCCTGGCCCAGGCGAAGCTTGCGGAGGCCATGCGGGCGGAGAGCCCAGTCCTGGTCGAACTGTCCCAGAGGCGACGGGGAGACGGGGAGAATGCTGACCGGGGGACTCAAGGCCACGCACAAGCCCTCACCCCAACCCTCTCCCAAAGGGAGAGGGAGCCGCATAACCCAGAACCCGTGATACGGCTGGTCAACGCCCGCCACCCGCTGCTCTCCGGGCACGTCGTGCCTATCACCGTGGAGTTGGGGGCCGATTTCGACATCCTGGTCATCACCGGGCCAAACACTGGCGGCAAGACGGTCGCCCTGAAGACCGTCGGCCTGCTCTGCTTGATGGCCCAGTGCGGTCTGCAAATACCGGCGGAGGAGCACTCCGTCGTCGGCATCTTCCGAGCGGTCTATGCCGACATTGGGGACGAGCAGAGCATCGAGCAGAGTCTCTCCACCTTCTCCTCCCACGTGACACGCATAGTGGACGTCCTGGACAAGGCAGATAGCGAGTCGCTGGTCCTGTTGGACGAACTGGGCGCGGGCACCGACCCTCAGGAGGGCTCGGCCCTCGCACGGTCGATTCTCTCCCACCTACTGGAGCGAGAGATCCCTACCATCGCCACTACCCACTACTCCGAATTGAAGAGCTACGCCCACACCACGCCCAGGGTGGAGAACGCTTCTGTGGAGTTCGCCCTGGAGACCCTGTCGCCTACCTACAGGCTGAGCATAGGGCTGCCGGGTCGGAGCAACGCCCTCGCCATAGCCTCTAGACTCGGAATGGGCAGCAGGATTATCGACGGCGCAAAGGAACTGCTGGAGCCTGCCGACCTGGAAATCGAGGGGCTGCTGGCGCAACTCCAGAAGGATCGCGAGCAGGCCCGGGAGGCACGTACCGAGGCGGAGAGGATTCGAGATCAGGTACGAGCTCAGCGGGGTCGGTTGAACGCCGAGTTGGCAGAGATGAGCGAGCGAAAGCAGAGCGTGCTCGAACGAGCCCGCGAGCAGTCGGAACAGGAACTGGCAAGTCTCCGGCAGAAGGTTCAGCAGGTGACGCGGGAGTTGGAACGAGTAAGGACGGACCAAGGGGCTACGGCTTCCCTTGGCGCCCTGGCCCAGCAGGCCGAGGCGCTGCGTCCGCTCAAGGCTTCCAGGCAGCGGCGACCGAGACGGGAACCGGTGGCCGACCAGGAACTGAAGATCGGACAGGCGGTTTACCTGTCCCGCCTGCAGACCGTGGGAGTACTATCGTCGCTGCCGGATGATAGGGGAGAAGTGGAAGTACAGGTGGGGAGCCTGCGCACAAGGGTGAACGCGAGAGAGCTCTCGAGGACCGACCAGCCGCAGCCAGTGGCTGCGCCTTCGGCTGACATCACCTATAGATTCCATCAAGAAGCCCCCGACATCAGCATACAACTGGATCTGCGGGGCCGGCGACCTCAGGAAGCCGAAGAGGAGTTGGACCGCTATCTGAATGACGCATACCTGGGCGGACTGAAGGTAGTGCGAATCATTCACGGAAAGGGCACCGGCGCCCTCCGCCAGACGGTGAGACAGCAGCTGGCTTCCAGCCCCCTGGTGCGCCACTTCGAGTCTGCCGACGCGAGGGATGGTGGCGATGGCGCCACCGTCGTGTCCCTGGCCAACTAGGTGCTGAGTGCTGAGTCAAGAGCGGGTCCAGGGCGCGCGATGCTAGCGAGCATGGCGTCGCGGCCTGGCATGGTTTGAGCTGTCCAAATAGAGCGGGTCCAGGGCGCAGCGCCTGGCGGGGTTTGGGGTGTCCCCAAACTACTTTATCTTCCCTTTGCCCCGCAAAGTTTGGGGCAAAGGGAGATACTCTGCTACAATGGTGGCACCCTTCGTGCGTTCCCCCTGCACAGCACAGCTAAGAGAGGTTCATCCTTATGGATAAGCTGATTCAAACGGCCCTTATAGTGGTGGGGGCCTACGTCCTTGCCCTCTGGGTCGCCGCTATCTGGTGGACCTACCGAGACATCCGCAACCGAACCAGGGATGTCCTGCTGCAAATGGCCGCCACGCTGCTGGTTGCCGTCTTCAGCTTTCCAGGCCTGCTGATCTACCAGGTGCTGAGGCCACCGCGGACCCTGACCGATGCTTACTCCCAAGCCCTGGAAGAGGAAGCGCTGCTTCAAGACATCGAGGTCAGAACGGCCTGCCCGGAGTGCAAGCACAGAACTGAGGAAGATTACATCTTCTGCCCTAACTGCGCCACCCGATTGAAGAGGGTATGCAGCAACTGTCGCCACCCGTTATCGCTGCGTTGGAACACCTGTCCCTACTGCGGCGAGGGAGTAGACTCCCTTTCCACCCTTCGGGAACGCGAGTCGCTCCAGCGGGGATAATCCTTTCGCTCAAAGCTCAAATCGAAGAGGGCCGGAAACGCCGCGACGTTTCCGGCCCTCTTCGATTGTTTCTTTCGCTTCACTCAGTGGCCCATTCCGTATCCATGCGACTGCATGGCCATCTTGTGAAGCCGTGCCACCCGCTCTGCGATGGGCGGGTGCGTTGAGAACAGACCGGACAGGCCGCCCGAGAAGGGATTCACAATGAAGAGATGCGCCGTGACCTGGTTGGCATTCTGCATGGGTCTGTACTTGACCCCCATCTCCAGCTTCTCGAGGGCATTGGCCAGGGCATTCGGGTCCCCCATGATCCGGGCGCCGGTGGCGTCGGCCTCGTACTCTCGAGCCCTGGAGATGGCCAG
>JAJYNT010000477.1 GCA_021786215.1 Chloroflexota bacterium
GCTAGTCTGGGCCGCCCCTTCCGGGGCTTGGGCGAGTCCCTCCCCGACCACCTCTCCCTATGGTGCAATCTCAGCCAAGACTACTGGAACTTGACGCGGGCCTGTCGTCGGACCCGAGCCCTGAACATCATCAGCGCGCCCACCAGCCCTACCACCATGATCGCCAGCAGATAGGGGAGGTAGTGGCGAGCCGTCTGGAGAGGCGAGACTGGCGTCGGGGCGTTAACGATCTCCCCGTCCAGGGCGAAGGCGCCCATGGTCGTTATCTTGAACTGGTGCCGTCCGTTAGCGAGGCCGCTGGCCACCGGAATCTCCTGCTGCCATGCAGGGCTAGCGGCTTTCTCATTCAGAATGGCCCGGCCCGAACCATCCCTGGGTAGCTGGTTGGCGGCTTGAGGCGTGCCGTCTATCTCCACGTAGGCCGGCCCGTAGCTGGGCCCCTTGGGAACCACAAGGGTGAGGTCGGTTCCATCGAAGGTTCCGGAGATCGTATTCCCGGCGGCGCGGGTTTCTTTCATCCCTCCAAGGCAGGCCTGTGGATCGCTGACCTCTTTCCAGTTGCCCTGGTACTTGAGAACCCAATCGTCCTCCTGAAAGTAGCCGCGGTGTATCGCGGGTGGTTGAGTTCCAAAAGCCTTGACGGCGTTATAGATGGGGTGGATGGCGAAGTCGGGCCCCACCATGCGGAAGTAGTAGAAGGGTTGATTTTTTTCGTGATCGTCCACCCGCTTGAAGAACCAGATGTTCATCACCCCCATCCAGGGCCACTGCTCGGCCGCACGCTGGAAGGCTCGCACGGTGTACTGGGCCTGTAGCCGCTCGCTCACCCTGCCGAAAACCGGCGCCGCCTTCACCGAGTCGGGCTGTGCGTTCCATCCCATCTCCGAGACCCAGATCGGCTTGGCGGCGTCGCCGTTCTTGACCATGATCTGCCGGTCCAGAAGTGGCCGGGAGAAGTTCACGTCGTTCAACGTCAGCCGCTGGTCGTCCGGGCCGGAGCGGAGGCCGTAGGCCTGAACCGAGAGGATGTCGAAGTAGTTCTTAGCCCCGGCATCGTACATCTGCTGCAGGTAGATCTGATCGTCCATAGCTCGCCAAGATTGCTCGATGGTGGGGGCCAGCCCCGCGGAGAGTATTACGCAGTTCGGATCGGCTTCCTTGGCCCGCTCGTAGCCGATCTTCAGCAGCTTCACGTAGGCCCTGGCGTCGACCGGTTTGTTGCCCCATTCGCTGGAAAGGTTGGGCTCGTTCCACAGCTGGTAATACTTGACCTTCCCCTTGTAGCGGCTCACCACCTGATAGACGAAATCGCCGTAGTCGTTCAAGTTGTCCGGAGGGGTGCTGGGCCACGGGTTGTTGGGATGAGCCCACCGCGGCGACGTGTCCAGTCGAACGATCATCTGGATCCCGTACTGATTGGCCAAATTCACTATGTTGTCGAACTTGGCCCAACTGCTCTGGTTGTACTTGGTGTCCCAGAACTCTCCCTTGGCCGGTTCCTCGATGTCTTCCCAGGGGAACTGTTGGCGGATCCAGCCGATCCCCGCGTCCTTGATCATTTGCAGGGTCTCGCGCCGCTTGTTAACGTCGGCCTCCTGCTCGAGGAAGGTGTTTACCCCCAGAGGGTTGATCCCCGTGTAACGCATGGGCACCATATCATCCGTGTTAACCTTCTGCGGGTTTAGGCTGGAGGTGAAAGCGATTACCTGGTTGCGTCGCTCGGTGCCCAGTTTGGCCAGCAGGGCGGCGCGCACGCTCCCGACGTTGACGGCCACAGCTAGCGACACAACGGCTGCCACTCCCAAGATGAGTACCAGCCAGCGGCCTAACGCCTTGCGTCTTAGTCTGGGGGATCTATACATGGGAGTTCCTCTGACCTAACCCCCGGCCCCTTCCCCACCGGGGAAGGGGAGATTCCCCTCCCCGTTTCGGGGAGGGGCAGGGGAGAGGTCCGTGTCTTTCACAGCACCGGGGTGATGTCTATCTGGTAATCGGTCATCTCTGCCTCCGGCGATGCCCCCTCGATGAAGTTGACGACGGTGGACAGCACCTCATTGGCATGTTGGGTTTCATTCGCGGCGACGGCTACGCCGATGACCGCTCGCTGCCACAGGTCCTGGTCTTCGATCTCGGCGGCGGAGACGTTGAACTGGTTGTGTACTCGGGCGATTATGGATTTCACCACGTGACGTTTCTCTTTCAGGGAGTGGGAATCCGGCAGGTGGAGCACCACCCGGGCTGCACCGACTATCATCCTGAGCCTCCTGACAGTATTAACGAAACATGCAGGAAAATGGGTACAGCTGAGGAGAGACTGAAGAGACTGAATGGATCGATAGAACGCTCGGGATCATTGGAGAGTGTCCTCTCGGTCCTGCATATCGTCCCGTTCGTTTCCGCGGCCGCGCGTCTCCGCGTCCTGATAGACTTCCAGCAGCCGCGGGGCAACCTTGTTCCAGTCGAATCGCTCCTGGGCAGCCAGTAAGCCGTGAGCCCCCATCTGCCGCCGCATTTCTCCGTCCTCCAGCAGCCGAAGCACGGATGCCCCGAACTGCTCAGGAGAATCGCCCAACAGCACCTCCTGACCCTCTATCAGGTCGATCCCCTCGGCGCCTATTCGAGTGGATACCACCGGCAGCCCGGCCGCCAGCGCTTCCAGGATCTTCAGCCGCGCTCCGCCAGCTATCCGTATCGGGGCGACGAAGATGCTGCTCTGGGCGAAATATGGACGTATGTCCTCCACTGCCCCGGTAACCACCACTCTTGGATCGAGTGCGGCCAGACGTTGAACCGACGCGGTAGGGGCTCGACCGACGATCCGAAGCTTTACCTCCGGGTGCCGTTCGGCTATGTCCGGAAACACGGCCGAGACAAACCACTCCATGGCGTCCACGTTGGGACGATAGTCCATGGTGCCGGTGAACAGCAGCCCCGATGGATCCACCTCTGCCGGGGTTTCCTGAACGTAGAAGGCACTGTCGACACCGTTGGGGATCACGTGCAGCCGGGCTTCGGGAGCCAGGACACGCAGGGCTTCGGCATCGGTTTCAGAGACCGCGAGGACCGTGTCGGCCGTGCGACAGGCCCATGCTTCATATCGGCGAAGCTTCAGGTGCTGTACCGTGGAGTAGAGCGCCTTGGGCCACGATCCCATCTGCTCGAGACCCACGGCGGCCGCCCTGGCCTGGAGACGATACTCGGCGTTGTGATCGTCGAAGACCAGACAGGCTCTAGGGGCTGCGGCTCTCACGATCGGCAGGTACCTCGCCATCTCGAGGCCTTCAACCTGGATGACATCGTACCGATTGCCGTTGGCCACAGCTCGGAGGATATCAGTGAGGCCATCAGAACGGAGGCGGACGGCTAGGTCAGGCTCTGTGGAGAAGAGCACTGTTTCCAATCGGGCGGCTTTGGTGCGCTCCGATGGCGCAGGGAGCACCCATATCTGCCCGCACAGTTTCTGCAGCTGTGAGGCCTTGTGGAGGCTTTCGCCGGATCGGACGAAGGAGACTAGGTCCACTTGATGGACCGCGGCGGCGGCTCTCAGAAGGTGGTAGTTTCGAATCTGTGTGCCCTGGTGTGGGGGGAACGGTAGCTGAGGGGTTAGAAACAGGATCCTCATGGCTTTCCTTCTACGACTTTGTGATATACGGCCATGGTCTCCCGCGCCGTCTTCTCCCAGGAAAAGAGCGAAGCACGTCGAAGCCCGAGCCCGATCAGCCTTTGTCTCAAGCCCCCATCCGCCAGTAGCCTTCCCATGGCAGCTGCCAGCCCCTCTACGTCGTCTGGAGCCACCAACAAAGCCGCCTCACCCACGATCTCCGGGAGCGAGGAGACGTTGGATGCTATCACTGGAGTGCCACAGGCCATAGCCTCCAGGACGGGATGGCCGAAGCCTTCGTAGAGGGAGGGTAGAACGAGGCAGGCGGCGCAATTGTAATAGTATACCAACCGCGAGGCCTCCACTGATCCCACGAATCTGACCTCGTCTCCCAGACCGAGCTCCTCCCGCACCCTGTATAGCTCCTGGTTCAGCCAGCCCTGGCCGCCCACAACCACCAGCGGCACGCGATGGGCCTTCCACACCCGGGCGAAGGCCCGCAGCAGGGTGGGAAGGTTCTTGCGAGGCTCCATGGTGCCGACAAAGAGGATGAAGCGATCCGGCAGCTCCAACTCTTGTCGCCACGCTTCTAACTCCGCTGCCTCAAGAGGCCGGCATTCTGGGGATACGCCCGAGTGCACCACGGTGATCTTCTCCGGGTCCACGGATAGCAGTTCCAACAGATCCCTCTTGGTGGAATGCGATACCGCGATCACCTGGTCGGCGCTCTCCACGGCACGGGCGATCTGTCCATAGTAGCTGGCGCTTTCTCGAGTCAACAGATCTGGGAATCGCAGAAAGGCCAGGTCGTGGACGGTTATCACGGAGCGACATCTGCGGCGAAAGGGCGGGATGAAATCCGGGCTGTGCAGCACATCTATCGAAAAGCGGAGCAGTTCCATTGGCAGCGCGATCTGCTCCCTATGGTGATGAGGCGGTGTCGCCAGCCTGGAGCGTCTCAGGGTGGCAGGCCAAATCTGTTCGGGGCCGGCCTTTCTGCTCTCCAACACCGTGATCTCGTCTCCCGTGTTCAGGGCAGCCATGGCATGCAGCAACCTGAGGGCGTACTGGCTGATGCCCCCCTGGATGTAGGACACCAACCTCGCGTCGATGGCGATCCTCATGAAAGCTCCGGATCGATCCATAACCGACCTGAGTCATTGTACAGGTGACCCATGCCGATCTCCGGATCGTGGGGGAAGATCAGTAGAATTCGCTCCTCCATGGCCCACCGCTGTATCCGGCGCCGGGTCTCAATGCTGCGTATCGGATCCAGATCGTAGGCCGCAACCCAGGCCAGTTTCTCCATGTGGATGGCGAATGGCGAGACGTCGCCCGTGTAGAGGGCCTTCTGCCCGTCCGACTCCATCAGTATGCTCTGATGGTGAGGCGTATGGCCTGGCGACAGTATGCAGCGAACGTGGGGGGTTACTTGAGTGTCTCCATCTATCAATTCCAGGCGATGGTATTCTTGTATAGGCAGCAAGTTCTCGGGCAGATAGGTTGCTCTGGTGCGCTCGTTCGGGTGATTGGCGTCCTCCCATTCCCCTCGCTGGATCAGGTAGCTGGCCTGGGGAAAGGTTGGGACGGTTCGGGTTCCTTCCTGGATCGTGTTTCCTCCTGAGTGGTCAGAGTGCAGATGAGTGTTGATGAACAGGCTCACCTGGTCCCTCTCCACGCCCAGCTCCTTCAGCCGGGCCGGAAGATCTCCGGTCCGAGTGATCCCCATCAACTTGCGGGTGCGCTGCTCCAGCTTGCTGCCGTAGCCGGCGTCCACCACGATGATCTGCTCTCCGTCCCTTATCAGCAGGCTGTTCACCCCCATGCCAATCCTGTTGAGGTCGTCGGCCGGGTGCTTCTTCCCCCACATCATCCTGGGAACAACCCCGAACATTCCCCCGCCATCTACAAGAGCGAAGCCATCCGATATCAGGAAAAGTTCTACGTCTCCGATGCGCACCTGGAACTCCAATCTAGTTGGGGTTACTGAGTCGAACAT
>JAJYNT010000425.1 GCA_021786215.1 Chloroflexota bacterium
CACAAGGAGGGGGTCGAAGACCAGAGGCACCAGAACCAAACGAGGCGGGGCCAGACTGGACCCGCCTCATCTCATGCAATCAGTTACTGGACATCACCAATCCGGTCGATGCCTGGCCGGCACCTGCTAAAACCATTGTATTGCCTGCGGCTGGAATATATCAGAGTGCCCAATTCGAGTCAAGGCAAATCCTCGCCTCCTTGCCCCCCAACCGTCACCCTGTGGTAGACTGTGCGCCGCAGCTTCAACAGGAGGATTCTCCTTGCGCGCCGGCATCAACGCCCAACTGCTCAACCTCTCCAGTTCCTACCGAGCCGCGGGCATCAGCCGATACATCCTTCAACTGCTGGCCCATATGCGTCCACTCACCTCTCAAGAGGATCAGTTAGTCGCGTTTACCGGCAGGTGGACGCTGCCTTCCGAGCTGGCACCGACCCCTCACTTCCAGGTCAGGCAGTCCTCCCTTCCCACGTGGAAGCCGTCCGTCCGAATCGGTTGGGAGCAGCTGCTCCAACCACCCGCTGTCGCTGCCGAGCATCTGGACCTTCTTCACTCCACCAGCTACGTCCAGCCCCTGTTCTGCCCGACGAAGTCGGTGGTGACCATGCTTGATCTTTCCTTTCTCCGCATGCCGGGGGGTTTCAACCGCTGGAATCGGGCGTATCTCTCAGCCATGGCGACGATCACGGCTCGGAGGTGCGACCGTATCCTCGCTATCTCCGAGAGCACGCGCCAGGACGTGATTCGTTTCATGGGCGTTCCACCTGAGAAGGTCCAAGTCACCTACCTGGGGGTCGATCCCCAGTACCGCCCAATCGAGGATCAGGCCCTTCTGGCCCGATTCCGCCGGGAAAAGCAGCTGCCAGAGAGCTTCCTCCTGTACCTGGGGACACTCGAGCCACGCAAGAACGTGGAGAGGCTGGTGGAAGCCTACGCCCAAGTGCGAAAGGGTTGGCAGATCCCCCACAAGCTGGTGCTGGGAGGAGCCAAGGGTTGGCTGTATGGGCGGATCTTCGAGCGGGTGCGGGAGCTGGGGTTGGGGGAGGATGTTATCTTCACCAGCTACATCCCGTACAATGAGCTTCCACTGTGGTATAATTGCGCCGAGATCTTCATCTACCCTTCTCTTTACGAGGGGTTTGGCTTGCCTCCCCTAGAGGCAATGGCGTGCGGGACGGCGGTCATCACCTCTTCGGTCTCTTCTCTGCCAGAGGTGGTGGGCAATGCGGCGATTATGATGAACCCTCTTGACGTGGATGCCATCGCTGACGCCATAGTCAAGCTGTTGGATAACGACAGCTTGCGACGACGGCTGCAAGCCGAAGGGCCAAAGCAGGCTGCCAAGTTCTCCTGGGAAGAGATGGCTGCTACTACCATGAGAGCCTACCACGAACTGCTTGGCAGGTAGGCAGGCGAATGTAACCGGGACTGAGGCGCAGAACCCCGGACTCCATCAAAGGACGCATACGCTCAAGTGAAGCTGGCAGAGAAATCCACCTCCCAGTCCACTGTGCCGCCTTCGGTCCCGCCAGGGCTCAGCCGAATGGAGACCATTCTCGTTGGTTTTCTCCGTTTCGCACTCCCCGTTGGTGACCTTCTGGCCCTCAACATCTCCTTCCTGATGGCCTACTTCGCGCGCTACATACTGGAGTTGGGCGGGGAGATCCCGGGGGAGTTCGACGTCTCCTACCAGGATTACATGCCTGTTCAGGTAGCGATGAGCGCGATCCTCCTGATCACATACGTGTTGAAGGGATTGTACCAGCTGCCCAACGATGTTGCCTGGCTTGGCGAGCTCTCCTCGGTGCTGAGCGCCACCAGCGTCGGCATGATGCTGCTCTTCTCCGCCGTGTCCATGGCGCGCTACCCGGCGTCCTCACGCGCCCTCTTCATCTACTTCTGGCTACTGGCCGTCCTCTCCGTGGGGATCGCCCGGACGATCCACAGGCTGCTGGTCATGGCCTTGCGGAAGCGCGGGATTGGGGTAAAGCGGGTGCTGGTAGTGGGAGGGAATAACGCCCTCGGCCGTCGCCTGATGCACAGCATAGCCACCGAGAGGAGCGCCGCCGCCCAGGTCGTCGGCTTCATGGATCTCGAGCAGGGTGATGACTTCGGTAGGTTCCGTTTCCTGGGTACCGTCAACGAGATTCCGTTCGTCGTCAACGATCTAGCAATAGACGAGATCGTCATTGCCCTACCAGCGGCCTCCCATGATCAGGTGCTGCGCATCATGGATCACTGTCGCAAGAAGGGGGTCAGTTTTCGAGTGGTGCCCGACCTGTACCAGATGCGACTCAACCGGGTGGACGTCGAGAGTGTCAACGGCATCCCAGTGATGGCCGTGAGCGAATCGCGGATCCGAGGCTGGAACCTGCTGATCAAGCGGATGATGGATATCCTCGTCTCAGTGATAACCTTGCTGCTCCTTTCGCCGTTGCTCGCGCTGATCGCCCTGGCCATCAGGCTGGATTCCCCAGGGCCCGTGCTCTTCCGCCAAACCAGGGTGGGCAAGGATGGCGCTCCCTTCACCCTGTACAAGTTCCGCTCCATGCGTCAAGACGCCGAGCAGCAGCGGGACCTGCTGTGGGAGATGAACGAGGCATCCGGCCCCCTGTTCAAGATCCGCGACGACCCGAGGATCACCAGGATCGGAAGGCTGTTGCGCCGCACCAGCGCGGACGAACTGCCCCAACTGATCAATGTGTTGAAGGGGGAGATGAGCCTGGTGGGTCCGCGCCCCCCTCTGCCCAATGAGGTGGAGAAGTACGAGGAATGGCACCTGCGGCGCCTCGAGGTGGCCCCCGGGGTAACCTGTCTCTGGCAGGTCAGCGGGCGGAGCCAGATACCTTTCGACGAAATGGTGATGCTGGACATATACTACATCGAGAACTGGTCCCTGGGGCTGGACCTCACCATCCTGCTGCGCACCGTCCCGGCCGTCGTCTCTGGCGGCGGAGCATTCTAAGCGTTATCAACTGACCTAACCCCCTGCCCTTTCCGACACGGGGAGGGGAGAAGGTACCCCCTTCTCGATGCGGGAGGGGGGCAGGGGGTTAGGTTTCCACAAGAAGTTTCTTCATGAAGCTAGCAATAGTCCACGACTATCTGAATCAATACGGCGGAGCCGAGCGGGTACTGGAAAAGCTCCACGAACTGTTCCCCGAGGCACCCGTTTACACCTCGATTTTCGATCCCCGCTCCATGCCCGAAGGCTACCGTCGGTGGGATATCCGCACCTCCTTTATGCAGCGGCTCCCCGGCGTCATGAGCCACCATCAACTCTTTCTGCCATTCTACCCGCTGGCATTCGAGGGCTTCGACCTGAGCGAGTACGAGGTGGTGATCAGCAACAGCAGCGCTTGGTGCAAGGGAGTTCACACCCCGCCCACCACCCTCCACATGTGCTACTGTCTGACCCCCATGCGTTGGGTATGGAACTACCGCGAGTACGTGCAACGAGAACGGTTCGGCAAGCTGACTCGGCTGACGCTCCCCATGATGATGAACTGGCTGCGGCTCTGGGATCGGGTCTCCGCCGACGGGGTCGATCAGTTCGCCACCATATCTCGGACGGTGGCGACCCGAGTTGGCAAGTACTACCGAAGGGACTCTGTGATCATCTATCCACCCGTCGACACCGGCTCTTTCCAGCTCTCGGATACTCACGAAGACTACTTCCTGGTGGTTTCCCGCCTGATCCCCTACAAGCGGATCGACCTGGTGGTGGAGAGTTTCAACCGGCTTGGTCTCCCCCTGGTGATTATCGGGGATGGGCGCGACCGGGCAGCCCTCCAGGCCAAAGCCAAGTCCAACATCCGTTTTCTGGGCAAGGTCTCCGACGAGGAGGCGCGCCGGTACTACTCCCGCTGCAAAGCCTTCCTCTTCCCCGGTGAGGAGGACTTCGGCATCACCCCGGTGGAGGCCCAGGCCTCGGGCCGTCCGGTGATAGCCTATGCCGGGGGCGGCGCACTCGACACCGTGATCGACGGGGTCACGGGCAAGCTGTTCTACCCCCAGACCGCCGAGGCTCTGGCCGATGCCGTGGCATCATTCGACGACACCCGGTTCGATCCCGCAACCATCCGTCGCAATTCCGAACGCTTCGACACCGTCGCCTTCAAGGGAGCCCTGCTCCAGTGGGTGAATCAGCATTACCAGGAGCACCGCTCTATGCCCATCCTGGCCGAGAGGAGATCCCTTTGAGGAAGTCCACCCTCTGGGCTCAGCCCTGGGCCATGCCACTGGCGACCGTCATGCTGATGGCAGCCACCGTCGTTTCCAGGCTCCCCTTCGTCTCCAAGATGCTGTACGCCTGGGATTCCGCGAACTTCGCCCTGGCGCTGAACTACTACAACGTCGCCTTTCACCAGCCCCATCCCCCCGGCTATCCGCTCTACGTTGGAATCGCCAAGCTAATCGACATCTGGGTTCAGGACCCCAATGCCAGCTACGTGTACATCAGCATAGCCGCTAGCGCCGGGGCCGTAGGGGCGCTCTTCCTGCTGGCCTCTCGCATGTACGACCCCTGGGCAGGTTTGGCCTCGGCTGCTGTGCTGGCCGCCAGCGTCGGCTTCTGGGGATACGGCGAAGTAGCCTATCCCTACACCTCCCTGGCCTTCTTCGGCACACTGGTGGCCTGGCTGTGCTACCTGATGTGGCAGGACCATCGGTCGGTGGCCATACTTAGCGGTCTTGTGTTGGGAATTGCCGGGGGTGTGCGGGAGGACACCCTGCTCTTTCTCGGCCCCCTGTGGCTGATCAGCGTCTGGCGGACAGGAATCCTGAGACTGATTCTGAGCGGGCTGGTGATGTTGATGGTGGTTGCCGCCTGGTTCATCCCCACCGTTCAACTCTCCGGCGGGTGGGCGGTGTACCAGCGGGCCAGCGACGCTCAGGGTAGCTACGTCCTATCCACCTACTCGGCCCTCTTTGGGGGGCTCACCGACCTTCGTCGCAACACCGAGACCCTGATCCTGTTCCTGAAGCAGATGTTCGGCCTCAGCCTGGCACTGACCCTCTACTTCATCGGCAGGTTCCTCACCCTGAAAGCGCTGGTGGCCGACCGTCGTGTCGCCTTCCTGCTGCTCTGGTTCGTGCCGCCGGCCGTGGTGTACACCGTGATCCACATTGGCGATCCCGGCTACCTGCTCTCGCTGCTGCCACCCCTCTGCCTCGTGACCGGCGTCGGGATCCGTGATATCGTCTACGATGCGCAGTCGGCCATGCTGCATCTTTCCGGCCGATATCGTCGGATCTCATGGCTGTCGGCTCTGGCGAGAGATGGGTCCGCGGCGCTTGGGCTTCTGCTGGTGGTGGGGCTGGTAGCCTGGAACGTGGATGCCTTCACCAGCACCCCGGGCCCGGTCAGATTGGTCGAAATCCGCACCATCGACAACATCCTGTCCCGGCAGGTGGCATACGCTCGAAGCTTCAAACCAGGATCCGTGGTGATCCTGGCCAACGAGCGGCTGCGCCAGTTCCAATACTATCTTCCCCAGTACAACGTGCGGCTGCTGTTCAACGAGTATCAATTGGGATACCGTGAGGCCAGATACAGCTATCAGATTCCGGATGGGGTGAACAGGG
>JAJYNT010000174.1 GCA_021786215.1 Chloroflexota bacterium
CGTAGAAAGCGGGTCCAGGGCGCAGTGCCTGGCGGGGTGTGGGGTGTCCCCACAAAACTACACACTTCCTGCATCGGAGTACCTAAGGGAACCGAACCACAAGGCGGTGCAAGAGGGAAGCCGAGAGTCACGAGGCGGGCGAGACGTGGCGCGACGCGTGAACATGCCCTCTGGCATGTTCACGGGCAGCGCCACGCGCGCTCCCAGGAGACTCTCGGCTCTTTGTTCTCAGGCCGACCCCACCCCGACACCGTTGTCATCCGGCGAAGAGGCCGAACGCACGTGCGTGGCAACTTCAGCCTTGTCGTAGTAGAGTCGCATCAGCGCCTGGGCCAGCTTCTTCGGGTCGTGGCGGAGCGGGTTGTGGTCGTCGATCAGGTCAGCTTGCACGACCTGTGTGCCCGCGATTCCCAGGTCATTTCCCGTGAAGGCCACCTGGCTCACGCGCCACTCTGGACGCAAGGTCGCGCCGAGGCGGTCGTTCGCCAGGACGAAATGGATGGGGTTTCCGGGGAGGTGGCGCAGTAAGGCCTCCACGTGGTCCTTCACCATGAAGTTGTCGGTCTCGCCCCGCTGCGTCGCAACGTTGCAGACGTACACTTTCAGCGCCATGGAGGCATCCAGCGCCCGCGTAAGATCCTCGACCAGGAGATTCGGCAGGACGCTGGTGTAGAGGCTGCCCGGTCCGACGATTACCATGTCCGCATCCAGGATCGCTCTGACGGCTTCCGGATACGCGGCCGGATGCTCGGGATCCAGGTATACCCTCTTGATCGGCCGGGAACTGTGGGAGATGTTCGATTCGCCCTCCACCCTGGCCTGGTCCACCAGTTCCGCGCAGAGCGTGACGTCCTCGAGGGTCGAGGGCAGGATCTGGCCGCGCACCGCCAGGACGCGGCTCGACTCCCGGATGGCCTGCTCGAAGTTGCCCACCACGCCTGACATGGCGACGATGAACAGGTTGCCGAAGCTGTGGCCATCCAGGCCCGATCCCTCGCTGAACCTGTACTGGAACAGCTTGGTCATGAGCGGCTCGGCATCGGCCAGCGCGGCGATGCAGTTCCTGAAGTCCCCGGGGGGAAGTACCCCCAGCTCCCTTCGAAGCCGTCCGGAACTGCCCCCGTCGTCGGCCACCGTGACTATGGCCGAGATGTTCGTCGAGTACTCCTTCAAGCCTCGCAGCAGCGTCGAAAGCCCCGTACCGCCTCCGATGGCGACGATCTTCGGCCCCCGCTGGCGCTGGCGATGGTTGTAGACGATGTCCACCAGGTTATCGCTCCGGCTGGGCATGACGGCCGACAGCAAGGACACGTTCAGCCGCCAGAAGGCTACGACAAGTATTGCAAGGCCGACAGCGCCGAAGAGCACGCCGCGGACAGGACGGTCGATGAACTGGAGGGTGAGGGCCCCCACGAAACCCGGGAATGGCTGAGTGCGGTAGACTTGAACCAGTTCGTAGCCCAGGCCCAGACTAACCAGCACCAGACCTATGGTGAGGAGCGCCAGCCAGCGCTTTATCTTCATCCCCGGGTAGAGCCACTTTAGAAAGCTCATCCTGCGTTACCCTTTCAAGAGGGACGGGAAAAAGGCCGCCTCCAAGCAGTGAAAGCAAGCCGGCACAAGATCAAGGCACCACCGTCGAGAGCACAAAACTCACCACGCTGACCACCAGCGCCGCCAGAAAAGCACCCGCAAATCCAGAGACGCTCACCTGCAAGGGGAAAGCAGTCGCCCCCCAGAACACCACGGCGTTGACGACGAACGTGAAGAGGCCGAGAGTCAGAAGGTTCAGCGGCAGGGTAAGCAACAGCAGCACCGGCTTGACCAGCGCATTCAACAGCCCCAGGACAAAGGCGAACAGTACCAACCAGCCTATACCCTCCACCGATCGGTAGTCTGGAACCGTCACATACCCTGGAAGCAGCTTCGCTGCCACCACAACAGCGATCGCGGTTATCGCGAGACGTACCAGACCACCTAGCACTGCCCGCTCCGAAACGAGGGCACAAGCAAGAAGTATTCCGTTTCCTCGGCCGGCTGGAATCTGCAGAGAGTCTAGGTCTACTAATTGGCTGTTGTCAATTGCTAAGGCGATTAGCGCTCGCCCATCCGTACCCGGACACGATGGGTCTTGCCGTCCCGAAAGTCGGGCAGGAGGTTACCGGACACGACCTTGCCGTCAACCCGCACCTCAGATACCCCTTTCGAGATGTGGTCCGGGTTCTCCAGCTCCACCTGGTAGGTCGCCCCCCGGAAGGTACGGGTCATGGAGCAGCGATCCCAATCCGTGGGGAGGCACGGATCCACGATCAACCCCTGGTAGCTCGGTCTAACCCCCAGCATCCAGTCGGTGCACGCCCGCCACATCCAGGCCGCTGTGCCCGTCGTCCAGGTGAACTCGCCTTCGCCGAAGTTGGGATGGTCCGGGCCGTAGATGTACTCGGCGTAAACGTACGGCTCAGCCTTGTACAGCCGAGGCTCTTTGCCGCGGGTGAGGAAGGAGGTCTTCTTCCAGTAGTGGTAGGCCATGTCGCCACGACCCAGAATGCACTCGGCTATGACCGTCCAGGCCACGGGATGGTTGAAGATCGTGCCGTTCTCTTTGGTGCCCGGGGCAAACCTGGTGATGATCCCAATGGTATGGTCGGGCTCCTCGTAGGCCGGCAGGAGCAAGGCAGGCCCGTAGGGCGTGTCCAGGTGACGGCGGACGGCATCCATGCACTGGACGTCGCGGCCGTCCTCCGGCACGCCCGCGAGTACGGCCCAGGTCTGAGCATTCAGGTAGATCGACCCTTCCGAGTTGGTCCTGCTGCCCAACAGCTCGCCGTTGTCCTTGCTGGCACGCCAGTACCACTCGCCGTCCCAGGCGTGCCGGTTGATGGCGTCTCTCGTTCGCCCGTACTCGATCAAGCAGCGATCGCGGGCCCTGCCGTCGCCAAGAGTGTCGAACATCTCGGCGCACTCCTTCAACATCCAACAGAGGAAGTGGCTGTTCATCACGCTCTCGCCCCTGTCCAACAGGCCCACGAAATTTAGCCCATCGTTCCAGTCGCCAGACTTGATCAAGGATAGCCCGCGGTCGCTCCGCTGCTTGAGGGCGTAGAAGAGGCCCCGTGCCAGGTGCTCCCGCACCGTGCCCTCGCCCGCGTCCAGGTAAGGAACCCTCTCCTGCAGAAAGTCCAGGTCGCCGGTCTCCTTGAAGTAGTTGACGATGCACATCACCAGCCACAGCGGATCGTCGCAATGGCCGGTCACGGCGCCGGCATTCGTGAGGGGGTCCCAGTTGTGGACGGTGCTGCCGTTGGCAAACTGGTGAGAGATGATGGCAAAGGTGCGCCGCCTCGCCATCGCCAGGTCGTTGGGTAGCACTCCCAGTATGTCCTGCGAGAGGTCGCGGAACCCCATGATCGAGCCGCCGCCGATGTAGTAGGAGGCCATTCGGGCCCAGTGGGCGGTGATCCAGGTTTGGTACTTGTTCCAAACGTTGACCGACAGATCGAACTCCGAATCGGGGGTGCTCACCGTCAGCCGTGCGAGGTAGGCGGCCCAGAAGGTACGGAGGTCGTCGAAAGCCTCCATCACGGCGTTCGTCGTGGCGTACTTGCCCTTGATCCGCACCGCCTCGGCCCGGTTCTCTTTTGGGACGGAACCGATGGTTACGTGAAACCGGACCTCATCGCCTGGCTCCAGTTCCATAACGTGCTGAAAAGCCCCTATGCTGTCGTACCCCGCGCCCTCGCTGTTGGTGCACTCGCCTCGTTCCAGTGCTGCTGGAGACTGCCAGTCCCGATAGTCCCCCAGGAAAGCCCGCCGGACACAGTCGTATCCACGGAAGGGGATGCTGGTAGTCATGAAAACGTACTTGTTCCAGTCGATATTTGGGGTCTGGCCAACCACCAGGCTCACAGTGGGCCAGTAGCGCTTTGAGGCGTAGATGATGCCGTCCTGGAGGCGAACCTCGTTGAACAGCACGTGGAAGCTGCGCTCCGTGAGGTCTGGGTTGTAGCTTGAAAGGGTCCACTCCGCGTATGGAAACACGCTGAGCCTGCGACGGCGGTCGCTCCGGTTTCGCAGCGTCACCGCCCAGAACTCGACGTTCTCATCCTGGGGAACGAAGTAAAGTATCTCCCCCTCGATGTCGTTCGTTCGGGACTTGATCCAGGTGTAGCCGAGTCCGTGATGGCACTCCCAGGCCTGGAAAGGCCTCAAGCACGGCTGCCAGTTGATGCTCCAGAACTCGTGCGTATCGTCATCGCGCACATAGACGTAGCGGCCGGGCCGATCCTGGAGCACGGCCTCGCCCGGAAACCATCGATGGATGCGATCGTAGCCGGACCCGTGGATGAAGGAATAGCCTCCGCCGGTCTGGGAAATCAGCCCAGATTACTCCTCGTTGGACAGGTAGTTGATCCACGGTCTGGGAATATCCGGCCGGGTGATCACGTACTCGAGACCATCCTCCGAGAAATAGCCAAACTCTGTCTCGATCGACGTCCTTCGGCCCACCTGCTGCACCATCGGTCCGCCCCCCGTTCTCCACCTGCCAGCACTCAGAGCGACAAAAGCCCGCGCCAGGATGAAAGAAGTCAGCAAGCACGATGCCAGCGTCGTGGCACGACCGTTGCCTCCCCCAGAATTGCGTTTTCGAAGACTCTGAGACCCTTTGCCCGCGAGGAGCCCGCGATTGAGCGGGTATGAGACCCGCCCCGGGGATCGCCAGGGGCAGAGGAAAGCCTGCAAGGAAGCGAGGAGGTGTTGCCAGTGAGCCAATACATGGGATCGAGACCCGGCGCCCCCGGTCGGGAAACCGCCGATAAGCTGAAGGAGCGCTTCCAGTGGCTGGAGTCCTTTTCAGATGACGAGCTACGGGAGATCAGCTTCTGCAGGCCCGGCGAGGCGTTGAGCGGGGATGAAATCTACTTCGATATCTCCCATCCTGAGAGAGGTGTCATTCAGGGAGAGGAAGGAACTGTTAGCCCGGAGGAGTCCTGCTACGTGCCCAGAAGCTCGATTTCCAGGCACCTCTGGGAAAAACTGACCAACCGGTTCTAACATCTGCAGCGTTGTCCGGACTTCGCAGGGCAGGGTCCACACCCCTGCCCTGTATTGCTCCCCACGCCACTCCTTCTTCGCGCTTGGCTACTGCAGCGCGCAGGCTGGCCCGCCTCTTGAATATATGGCGCGCAACGAGCCTATGTTCGGGCTGTACATACGATGCTAGGACTAAAGTGGCAATCTAGGGCCCCGGCTTCCGAGGAAGGGACCGCAGCAAAGCATGAGGATTGACCTCTTGGAATGGGTAGTGGGGATGATCAGGGCTATCGGCCAGGCCCTGGTCCTGGGGATGCCGCTCGCAGCCCCTGACGTCCTTGGGGCTGCGCTGAAGAGAAAGCGGACTGAGCAGGCCCTGCGGGAGAGTCAAGCAGAGTTGACGTACGCCAGGGACGAGATGTCTTTCCTGGCCGAAGCAGGCAGTGTCCTCGCTTCGTCCCTGGATTACGAAACCACCCTTGCCATCGCGGCTCGCCTGGCGGTGCCGCGAATAGCCGACTGGTGCGCCGTCGACGTCATCGGCACCGACGGC
>JAJYNT010000256.1 GCA_021786215.1 Chloroflexota bacterium
CCTGAGCGATAGCGAAGGATCTCCTCGGCGGAATGTGGAGATGCTTCGCTTCGCTCAGCATGACAGTAACCATCACCTTCACTGTGTCGAAGCACTAGTATTCCGCCACACTGGTTTTGACACGTAGGGCGGGGTCTTGTACCCCGCCGTCCAGTCCGTCGGGCGCACTTGGCGGCGGGGGATAAACCCCCGCCCTACCCATCGAAATCAATTTGGTCGAGCACTAGTGGCTGATAGCTGACCGCTGACGGCTGATAGCTGGAGGAAACGATGGGCCTGTTCATCGAGCTGAAGATAGATCGAAGCAAGTTCGCCTCCCTTGAGGAGATGCGGGAGGTTGCCGGCGTGTGTCCGGTTGATGCCCTGGTTGCCAAGGAAGACGGCATCGCCGTGGATCCGGAGAACGAGGACGAGTGCACCTTCTGCAACCTGTGTATCCAGAGGGCACCGGCCGGCGCCATCCGTGTTGTGAAGAGCTACCAAGACTTTCTCTTCAATTCGTGAGGCCCTCAACGACGAGGACCTTAGGGGCGGTGCAGCGAGAGTTGCACCGCCCCTCATTAATTTGGCACGCTTTGGAGTGCGGCGGCTCGACGCCGTCGAGAAGAAACAGCGCTTCGCAACGATTCAGAGATTGAAGTCGTCGAACATAGATACTCGGTCCGTCTTGAACCCTGTGACCATTTGGAAGAATGATTTCTCGGTGGTCCTCTCAAACCATGCAGCCGAGCACCAGGGATATTCGGTTGCCAATGGTACAAGCCTGTGATGGACCGGATTCTGGTGAACGTAGTTCAGCCGGGCGTAGTATGAGCTTTGGTAGGTCAGATGGGTGTCCCAGTATTGAAACCAAACCCGCCGCCCGAGAGCGCCGTCGAGGCTGTTGAGCTCTCGAGCAGTCACAGAGTGGAGATGGCTGATCATCTTCGGTAGATTACTGGCTGCTGAAGCAGTGGGCATGGCGACGAAGTGGTAATGATTAGCCATTATCGCCCAGGCTTGGAGATGCCAACTGTACTGCCGTGCCAGCCGGAAAAGGGTTTCTTGCAGAAACGTGAGGCGCTCGGGAGTACGGAAGTGATGGGCTTTCTGATAGGTCGCGGCAGTGACGATGTAGGCTCCAGACTCCCCTAGTCGGTGTGCTGGGCTGTGCGGCCAATCGACCATCGAACCTCCCCTGGCCGCGTCGAGCCAGGGCCTCGGAAAGCGGCGTCAAGCCGCCGCACTCCAAATTCGTGTGGCGGTATTGTACATCAGCTATGTTGATTCTACGCATGTCTCTTCGGTTGGAATCGGAGAGGGCGGGCGTTCGTGCAGCACTTGACAATGGAGGCCGCTGGCCAAGAATGGATATGGAAATTCAGAGATCGGCGCACAAGATCCCCCTCGCCATCCGGACTGGATGGCGAGGGGTGAATAGAAGAGTGGGAAAGACTAGCTGGCTGTTGCTCTGGAGTCCGGCGGTCTGTCGCTGACCGCCCAATCGGAGGCACGGCGCCGCGGAGTGACATCTGCCGGGAGCGGGCCTTCTCCAGCTGTTTCTAATTTGAACCGCGCAACGTTCGCCTTGAGCTGCTCGGCGGTGGAAGCTAGCTCCTGGGCCTGGGCGGTCATCTCCTCTACCTGAGCACTCATCTCCTCGGCCGAGGCGCTTGCCTCTTCGGTGGCTGCCGAACTCTCTTCCGCGGTGGCTGCCACCGCCTCGACCGCGCGAGCCACCTGCTGCGCAAGTGACTCCATCTGTTGTGTAGCCTCTCTTGCCTCCAGGACCATGCCGTTTATCCTCTCAAGCGAGCTGGCGACGTAGGTCGAGGATTGAGCCATCCGGTCCGCAGCGTTCGCTATGCTGTTCACCTGGCCGACGGTCTGTTCGGTTGCCTGGACGATCTCGTCCAATGCCTCCCCGGCTCGAACCGCCAGCTTGGTGCCAGCCTCCGCCTCCCGGGTGCCGGCATGCATGGCGTCCACGGCGTAAAGGACGCCCGCCTGGACGTCTCGCATCAGCTCGGCGATCTGCCTGGTCTCTCGGGATGATCGCTCTGCCAGCTTCCTCACCTCGTCGGCGACGACGGCGAAGCCTCTATGCGGGCCTGCGTCTGGGCTCCCTCGGCCACGCGAGAAATGGCCCGGTTCAACTGGTCCACCGAGTCGCTGGTAGCTTGGGCGGACATGGACTGTTGGAGGGCACCCTGGGCGACTTGTTGGATGGTGGACGTAATCTGCTGGAATGAGGAAGCCAGCTGCCCGATCTCATCCTTGCTATTTACCTTGAGCTGGCGGCTAACATCCCCCATAGCGATGGCGGCGGCACTCCCGGCTATCGCGTGCAACGGTTTGACTATAACCAATCATACCGACTTGCGGCCGGCACCACCGAGCATGAAAAGACGCCTCGCGGAATTCTGCCGGCGACCCTCGGCGGTTATTTTCAAGGCAACGCGATTCGTCACCACCCATACCAGTTGAGGCGTAGAGGGTGAAGGCTGAATTGCTTTTCTTCTGACTCTCTTCCTGGAATGTCTGGACTGTGTTGCTGTTTTCGTGCAGGTAGATCGAGATGTCGCCTCCGTAGGAGTCCTTGATCCCCTGAAGAAAGGCCTTATCGAAATCCATGCCGATCTCGAAGCTGCCCACCTGCTGACCCTGATACGTCACGGGCACCACGCCGCGAATCCCGTAGCCTCCCTTACCCTTCTCCGAGCCCGAGATCGGACGCTTCTCCCTGTTTGCCGCCAACACCGTGGGGCGAAAGGATGAGAGGTCATCCCCGAACTTGTCGGGCTGGTGAAGTCGCAGGAAGGAGATGGCGGGGGCAATATTGAACTGCCCCTGTGTGGCCCCGTATGACTTGGCGAGCTCATTATGCATGAATATGACGAATTGCAGGTCGTGGGGAATCGCGGGTGTGGAGAACAAGGAGAGGTGTGGTGGCTTACCAGCCGAGGTCGAGCCTATCGACGAGGCGGCTGGGGAGGGCAAACTCCCTCATCCGCTGTTGTGTGACCTGAACAGGGTACGGAACGCGACGCCACTCCAGGAAGCCGGTGTCGTCATCGTACAGAGCGTAGGCTGCCCTAGGGTCGCCGTCTCGGGGTTGGCCGACCCCACCCGGGTTGGCGATTATTCGGTTCAACCGAACCTCGATGCGGTCGCCGGGACCAGGCACGCGTCCCATGATCTGTCCACCGGGGATGGTCTGGATGTAGAGGGCGGGCACGTGGGTGTGGCCGACGAGGCAGCCCTGGGTCCCGAACTGCTCAAAGCTGGGGGCGGCTCTCCCTTCGTGGGTGATGTACTCCCATACCGGCGATCGGGGGCTGCCGTGTACCAGGGTGAAGGGTTCGGCGACTATCCGCTCGGGCAGAGAGGAGAGATAGATGCGGGAGCGTTCGGTGAGTTGATCGGCGGTCCACTGCGCTGCGAACGCGGCGTCCGTGTTGAAGTCGGTGGTATCCAACCGGCCGATGGCGGCCAGGTCGTGGTTGCCCACGACGCAGAGGTGGTTGTGTCGGCGGAGCAGTTCGATGCACTCGTTGGGGTCGGGACCGTAGCCCACCAGATCGCCGAGACACCAGATGCTGTCCACCTGCCCCATGTCGGCCAGGACCGCCTCGAAGGCGGCCAGGTTGGCGTGAATGTCGGCGACTATCCCCCGGCGCAATGCTGCTCTACCTCCAGCGGCGGCCAACTATAGCACAGTCAGTTTGCGGCCACAACGCACCGTGGCGGCGAATCAGGGCCTTTTCTAGGTCGTGACGCATAGGCCGCATCCAACTCTGTCACTCCCGCGCAAGCGGGCATGACGATCCGTTCAGGGGCATCGAGGCGGACTTTGAAAAGGCCGTGGCGGCGAATTTCGGCGTCTGTTCGAGTCTTCGCCGGCTTTGGAGCGGGGGGCATCCTGTGGTAATATTTGGCGAGTCCCAGCCGGGGTGGCGAAATCGGTAGACGCGGCAGACTTAAAATCTGCTTCCCGCAAGGGAGTAGGGGTTCGAGTCCCCTCCCCGGCACCCTGCAACTGCCGCAATTCTGCGTAGACATCTGCGATTGCTAGCATAATTCGGCCTTGGGCCTCGACGACTGGCGCCTCTACAGCGATGTCCCCGCGGTAAAGGAGCCCTTCCTGCTGCCCCTGGGACCGTCCGTCACCTCCTTTTCCGGTACTTCTTCTCGGCATGCTACTTGCATGTGCCCGACCCGTTGAAGGCGCGACATGGACCTGCGCCTCTTGCCCGCAGGTGGCCACGGGGACTCTCCCTTTAGGTGACCTGACGGGTAGCAACGACACGAAATAGGGAGGAATGCAAGTGCGCAGAGTGTTTGTGGTATCGCTAGTTGTGGCCGTTGTCGGTGTGTTGACGATTGCCGCTTCGGCCTCAGCCCAACTGGTTCCGCCCGCACAGCCGGCGCCGGGCGCCCAGTTCGTCCTTGGCTTCGGTACGCTGGATAGCCTCATTCCCGGTATCGTGGGTGTGCCCCTGCAGAACGAGCATCCCGACGCCGTCGGCAACGAGGTCCAGCTCACCAGCAATGGGTTGATGGTGTGGAACAAGGTCGGCAACTACATGACCTTCACCAACGGCTCGATGACCTGGGTCCTCGGTCCTAACGGATTGCAGGTTAGGCCGAACGATCAGCGATTCGCCTTCGAGGTGGCACCGGTCCAGTTGGTTCCCGGCGTGCAACCTGCGCCGGGTGCCCGGTTCGTCCTCGGCTTCGCCACGATGGCCAACATGATACCCAGCATCGTGGGCCTGCCCATCGAGAACGAGCACCCCGATGCCTTCGGCAACGAGACCCAGGCTACGACCAACGGGCTGCTGGTTTGGCACAAGGTTGGCAACTATATGACCTTCACCAACGGTTCGAAGACCTGGGTCCTCGGTCCTAACGGGTTGCAGGTGCGGTCGAATGACCAGCTGTTCGGTTTCGAGATCTCGGCGATGCAGATGGGAGGCCAGTAATCTAGGCCTAGCGGAAAGCCAGTTTGGGCGAGATGAACCGCAGAGCTACGAGTAAAGAAGCTACTCTGGCCGCGGGGGCCCGGACGTTACGTCCGGGCCCTTCCCATTCTATGCACGACGATCGTCGATCCTTCGGGATTGGAGCGTGCACCCATCGGCGATGCCATAATAGCAGTCACCGCCTTCATTCGCGCGCCACGAACAGTCGGTGTCGTCTGACGGCCCGGGGGTTCTCTCGCGGAACCTCTTGGGTTGTGTGCTCTCGGTGCTGTTGATCCCTGGATCACACGTATTTCAGTATATCCGTTGGTCAGGTCGTTGGGGGGTTGCCCGTCCCCGCCGGCTCAGTTCTTTGATCAAGAAAAGCCCTTTGGTCACACTGGAGTGAAGTTCCTTGGCCCGCGACCGACGCTGGATCGGAGATTGCCAGAGCGGGCCTGGGTGATCAGGGGATTCTCGAGCTCTTGCCCAGGGCGAAAAGGCCCGAGCCGGGTTGATAGGGAAGCTAAAAGAGATGCTGACAAGCGAGGCAGGAGCGAACGAGGACAAAGAGAAGTGGCGGGGGACAGATTTGAACTGTCGACCAAGGGCTTATGAGTCCCCTGCTCTGCCACTGAGC
>JAJYNT010000171.1 GCA_021786215.1 Chloroflexota bacterium
ATATATCGGTTTCTGGTTGCGCCCGGACAGCGAGTGCTGGAAATCGGCTGCGGCCGCGGAGACTTGCTGGCCGCACTGAATCCATCCCAGGGCGTTGGGGTGGACTTCTCATACGAGATGGTTCAGCGCGCCACTCAGCGGCACCCGGAGTTCCGTTTCCTGCATGCCGATGCCCACGACCTCTCAGACCTGGACGGCGAGTTCGACGTGATCATCCTCTCCGACCTGGTCAACGACCTCTGGGACGTCCAAACCGTGCTGGAACAGCTGTCACGGCTCTCAACCCCGCGGACCCGAGTCATCATCAACTGCTACAGCCGCCTCTGGGAATTGCCGCTGGCTGCCGCGGAGCGGTTGGGCCTGGGCAGGCCAACCCTCTACCAGAACTGGCTCACGGTGGAGGACGTGGCCAACCTCCTGAACCTTGCCGACTTCGAGGTAATCCGGCACTGGCCGGAGGTGCTGCTGCCGCTGCAGATCCCGCTGGTTACCCCACTGGCCAACCGGTGGCTGGCCAAGTTGTGGCCCTTCCGACCGTTGGCACTGACCAATTTCATCGTAGCCCGGCCACGGCCCAAACGCAGCCTGAAGGACGAGGCACCGCTGGTGTCCGTGATCGTTCCGGCACGCAACGAGGCCGGAAACGTCCCACGCATCTTCGAGCGAGTCCCTCAGATGGGCCGCGGAACGGAACTGGTTTTCGTCGAGGGCCACTCCACCGACGACAGCTACGCGGCCATAGAGAAGGCCATCGCGGAACACCCGGAGCAGTGGTGTAGCCTGTTCCGCCAGACGGGTAGGGGCAAGGGGGATGCCGTACGACTCGGCTTCGCCCAGGCCAGAGGGGAACTGCTGATGATCCTCGATGCGGACCTGACGGTGCCCCCCGAGGACCTGCCACGCTTCTACGAGGTGCTAGTCTCGGGAAAGGGAGACTTTGCGAACGGAGTGCGCCTGGTCTATCCCATGGAGAAGCAGGCGATGCGATTCCTGAACCTGCTGGGCAACAAGTTCTTCAGTCTCGCCTTCTCCTGGCTGCTGGGTCAACCCGTCAAAGACACGCTCTGCGGCACCAAGGTGCTCTGGAAGGCCGACTACGAGCGAATCGCCGCCAACAGAGCTTACTTCGGCGAGTTCGATCCTTTCGGCGACTTCGACCTGCTGTTCGGGGCCGCCCGGCTGAACTTGAAGATCGTGGATCTCCCAATTCGATACCGGGAGCGCACCTACGGCACCACCAACATCCAGCGGTGGCGGCACGGTCTCCTGTTGTTGAGGATGGTCCAGTTCGCCGCCAGGCGACTCAAGTTCGTCTAGGCGGCCCCGACACAGCAGGTGTATATTCTTGTGGGGACTCCCCCACGCCCCGCCAAGCGCTGCGCCCTGGACCCGCTTCCTACGACGCACATTCGTCTGAGCGCTTAGATCGCGACCGTAATCGGTACCCGACCGGGATCGCCACCAGGATCAGCAGGCTTGCCAGACTGATCGCCAACCCCTCGCGCAGCATGGGAGGGCGGTAGCTGAACTCTACGCGGTGGTCGCCGGCACCCTGGATAGCAACAGCGCGGCCGGCGAAATCCCCGGCCATGATCGGTTCAGGCCGGCCATCCACCGTGGCAGACCAGCCCGGCAGTAGGAAATCCATCAGCACCAGGAAGCCGGACCCATCGGTGTGGGCCTGCAGAGTCACGTGACTATCCTGGTAGTCCAAGACCTTCACCTGGGATCCACTGGGTGTCAGTGCCGGCTGGGCTAGAGATGGTGGGTCTTGTTCAAGGATTACCTGCCGTCGCAGATCCACGGTCCCATCTAGCAGGCTTTCCAGCACCTGCTCTTCCTTCGTCATTACCTGGGCGCCGGGGACGACAAAGGCCCTCGGCATGGCATTCTTCAGGCGGTAAAGATAGACCTTAGCCGTAGCCGGCAGCTGAGGGTAGATCTGCTCCGACACCTCGTCCACCTTCTCCACCCGTGGATCCTGAATAGGGAAGGCGTTGGTGATGTACTTCACATTCATGGCCGCCAGCAAATTCAGTCGATCCGGAAGACCCATGGTGTGAACCTTCCACGTCACCGCGTCCCCGTCGGCGTAGCGTGCGGGCTCGGCTCGCTCGCTACCCGCGTAGTTGGATATCAGGGCCTGCCGCCTCGTCTGGAGTGCATCGTACCATTCCAGGCTGCTGACCCCGAACATCAAACCCAGATCGGGCGGGATGAACTGTCGCATGTAGTGTTCGTCGAATTCCGGCGATGGAGGTTGGCCCACGATCCCCGTGTAGAAAGCGCCGACGTTGTAGCTGCTCTGGCCCGGCGCCCAGGAGAACACCCGATAGAGGCTGTTGTCCTGCTTGAGCGTCCTGAGGAGCGCAGGGGGCTCGTACAGGGCAGACGGAGGGAGCCATGAGTTCTGGATCCACCCCAGGAGAAAGAGGCTGGCACTGGTCAGCAAGAGCAGCGACCACTCCAGTGGCCGGTGAGAGAGCCGCCGGCGAGCAGTGGCCAGCACAAGCAGTGGGCTACCCACCAATGCCAACAGCGCTATCGCCACCCGGGGTCTAACCAGGCTGAGCAGCCCCCAGCCCCCATCTGTTACGGACTTCCACAGGCTCGCGGGGACCAGGGGCTTCCCCCATTCAAGGAGAAGGCTGAAAACCACGGCGATGCAGACCACCAGGACCGCCACTATCGCGGTCGACAGCACGAACCGGTACTGTTTCCGATGCACCTTCAATTCGGAGACCAATCCTCTGTCCAATGCGTAGGCTGCGAGGAGGGCCAAGGGGAAAGCCGCGACCGGCGAAAAACGGGAAGCACCTCGAAAGAGGGAAAAGAAGGGCAGATGGAGCATAAGGCCGTAAAATGGCGTGTACTCGCCCAGGGACAGCACCGTCGCGACGATGGCCAGCGCCGCGTGGAACCGTGCTCGCACATCGAGTCTGCGTCCAAAGCTCAGGGCAAGCAACGCGAGCAGCAGCGGTGCCGCCCCGAAATAATCCGGCCTGGTAGCGGCCCATCCCGGCACCTCGAAAACGGCGGGTAAGAGCAATCCAACCGGCAACGCCCACGGCTCGATGGAATCCACCGCCGCCCGCTGGAAATTCATCCCCGTGGCCCGGGTTGACAGCGACGTGACGGCGAGAGTCGGCAAGATCCGAACGGCGGCGAGACCGAGCCCCAGGGCAACCCCGAGGGCTGCCAAGGACAAGAGTACCACCGCCCCTTGCGCACCGAGAGCATGCCTCTTGATGCGGGCGATGAGAAGGGCGTACACCCCAGCGGCCGCCAGGGCGTAGAGCACCGTCTGAGGATAGCCACCCAGCATGCCGGCCGCGACGACAACGGGGATCAGCAACCAGTACCAGGCACTCCTGCCAAACATCAGCTCGATCGCGGTCAGGAGGGCAGGCAGGGTGAACAGGGTCTTGGTGATGAAGCCGTTGGACTGCCAGGCCAGCACCTCGTTGCCCATCTGAAAGGCTACCGCGGCCAACAGCGAGGGCAGACGGCGCATTCCAAGCACGCGGCAGTACAAATAGGTCCAGCATCCAGCGAGGGCAAGGTGCAGCGCCAGGGACAGGTGGAAGGCACGTGCACCATCGAGCAGTCGAAGTAATAGAAGATCCGGTGGATAAAGAAAAGTGTAGATCGCAAAGGTCAGAGGTGCGCCTCCGGAAAGGGCGGAGGACCAAATCGGGAATTGCCCATGCTTCAACCCTTCCGCGAACCAGCTGTAGGCCGGCATGCTCATGAGCAGGATGTCGTAGTCGAAGATGCTGCCCCCCAGCACTACTTCTCGGCTCAACAGGAGAAAAGCCAGTCCCAACAGGAAAGCAAGCGCCATCAAGTCTCGCCGGTATCTTCGCCAGCGACCTGAATCTCGTCGCCTATTATCACTCAAGACGAAGGCGGGAGTTGGAGTTTTCTCGGATGAGGGCGATGAGTGGATCAAGGTACGTCCCAAGGGCTAAGCAACTCTTCCCTATCGATGTCTGCTTTTCCACACGGCTAAATGAGCTGCATCCAGAGAAAGCCGCTTATGAGGTCAATAGCGGCGCGATTGTAGCATCAGACCGGTGTCCGGGCAACGGTACGAACGCCTATGCAGCCCGGTATCACCGCCTTGACTTTCCCGGTCTCGTTGGGGATACTGCCGCCCGAAGGGAGACACCAAATTGAGCGCCATCGCCCAGTTCGCCAAGAGAGCTATCGCCGGAAAGCCGACCCTGTTTGGGTGGTTATACCAGCCCTACGCTGATCGCCAGTTCCGGAAACGGCAGAGCTACCTTTCAACTCGATATCAGGAACTGTTGAAGGACGGACAGCAGGTCCCCGCGGGCACAGCGTTCTCAGTCGGCCACGAGCCGACCATTCGCTGCAATCTGGCCTGCAAGATGTGCTATCAGGGGGATTTCCGCGAGGACGAGTCCGGCGTGAAGGAACTCAGCCTCGAGCAGATGATTGCGGTATACGATCGGGTCAAACTGGCCGACGCGAAACTTGTCGGCAGCGAGATCTTCATGAGGAAGGACATCTACGATCTGCTGGAGTACCTGTGGCGGCGCAAGGTACCCACTAGCTTGATGACGAACGGGACTCTTCTGGACGCCAAGAGCATAGAGAAGTTGCGTCGTTTCGACAACATCGAATGGATCGGCTTCTCCATCGATGGATCCGAGGAGATCCACAATAGCATCCGGCGACGCCCCTACGCCTTTGCCAGGACCGTGAAGGCGATCAGGGATACCCTTCCCTACTTTACTGTCAGCATAAACTCCGTCATCCTCAGAGAGAATCTGGGTGATCTGGCCTCCATCTTACGGATGGGCAAGGAACTGGGTATTCCCTTCGTCCACTACATTTTTGAAGAGGTGTACACCCAGGCCGACGTCGAGCTGACCCAGCAGATCCTTCGAAGAGAGATGGGGTGGGGATCCGATAGCTACGAGATCTGCACCAACGTTCGCGAAGGCTTCGAGTACAGCTTCGAGGAGCTAACCTCGGCCGTCGAGACCTTGAAGCGAGAAGGCCAACGGCTGGGCGTGTATCCCGTCTTCAGCCCCGACGTGTGGTCTCGTCGATTAGAGGACTACTACTACGGGACCGCGCCCCAGAACCTCCACCTGGTGTGCGCCAAACTGGTTACCGATAGTCCAACTTTCCGTTTAGATCACTTGGGGAACGTTCACCACTGCGGGGTGATACGTCGCCCCTTTGGGAACCTATTGGAGCAATCCGGGGAGGAGATCTGGAACTCCGAGGAGTATCAGCGATATCGCCGGTTACTGATGAACAAGAGGCTGCTCCCCATTTGCAAGCGATGCTGCAAGGCAGCCTTCATCTAGGGGACCACTCCGGACAAGGCTGCTGACCGAGCGCAACGAAGGACAGGCAATTTGGTATCACAGACCCAGAAGCCAGAAGCCAGAACCCAGAAGGCCAACCAGCACTCAGCACTCAGCACTCGGCACCTCACAGTGGGGGCCGTCGTCCTCATTACGGCGATAGGCGCGGGGCTGCGACTGTACGCCATCGGCCACGGGCTGCCCTACCAGTACGTA
>JAJYNT010000007.1 GCA_021786215.1 Chloroflexota bacterium
CCGCCGCTACCACCGATGCCAGGCAGCTCCAGGTCTTGAGTCTTCCATCCGCGCGATGGAGCGGGCTTGCGCCTCCCGCCAGGCGGTCCACCAATCCTATTTCCATCAGCTAGTCCCTCGGAGAAAGGAGGGGGAGGCATGCCTCCCCCTCAGCTCCAGTTCTTCCGGCACCGGCCCGACTACCGTTTATCGAGAGACCCGAACAGGCCGTTCCAATGGTGGCCCACGATCAGGCCGGCGAAAAAGTTGGCCACGGAGAACGCGCCCACCTGGGCATCGCCGGGAAGCTCCACAAAGGGGTGGGGCTGCGCGTGGGCCGTGGCTCCGGCCATGGCGTTGACGATGTCGTCGGTCCCGGTGCCATCCATGTGGTGAAGGCCCATGTACTCGGCCGCCACGAAGATGGCAGCAAGGAGCAGAAACATGACCCCCAGGCATACCTTGGTGTAACCGTCCAGCCAGACCTCATCCTTCATCATGGTTCACCTCCAACCGCCAGCTTTTTTTTCCTCCGCGCCAGCAGGGGCAGAAGGTCGGGGCGCCGTTCCGCCATCATGGTTAGGGCGGCAGCGGTGAAAACCGCCTCCAGGATGGCCAGAGGGAACTGGGTCGGCCCGTAGCCCAGGAAGAAGATGAGCCACTGCTTCCAAAGGGCCACCTGCCCGTGAAGAGGAATCGCCAGCTCCAGGGCGCTGGTGACGTAGGTCATGAGGTCCCCCACCAAACCCGCCATGCCTCCGGCCAACCAGATAGGTGCACCTCCGCGCCGAAAGATCCACCACAACAGGTAGCCGGAGAATCCCCCGACTATCCCCATCGAGAAGGTGTTGGCCCCCAGCGTGGTGATACCACCGTGTCCCAGGAATATGGCCTGGAAGAACAGCACGATCGCGGAGATGAAGGCGGTGGCGAGTGGCCCCAGGATGATCGCCGCCATGGGCGTCGCGGTTGGGTGGGAGCAGGAGCCGGTGACCGGCACCGGCAGGTGCATGGCCGACACCACGAAAACGGCCGCGCCCATCATGGCAAGCAAAGGCTTGTAGGCAGGGTTCTGCTCAGCTTTCTTCTGAGCCTGCTTAATGCCTGGGATCACGAAGGCCAGGGCAACCACATCCCAGGCTACAGTCTGAGCCAGGGGAATGATGCCATCTTCGATGTGCACTGAACGCAACCTCCACGCTTAGCTGAAGAATTCGTAGGAACGGAAACGAGAAAACAAAAAAGGAATCCCCCGCACGGCGGCAAGGAATTCCTCTAGCTACTATCCATGAACCCACCTCCTGTCCGCGCAGAAGCATAGATCTGTTCTCGCGAACGGGCAGGTATCCTGGCTCAGGATCCTCGCCTCCACCGGCCTTCCCGGGCTCTGCCCAGTGGCATAATCGGTGGGGCTCCCCATCACAGTTGCGGGACAGCGGCAGCTTCACACTGCCTTCCCTGCATCCGTCCGCTTACCCTATGGTGTTTTCGCTTTCCTAATCTGCTGACCGACGCGATTATACGACATTCCTTGGAACAACGTCAACGAGGCGTGCCTGCGACCCCAAACCCCATTCCGGCCATCAACATCGGCATCATTATCTCCAGGCGGTCCTCTTTAGCGATTTAACACTCATTTTGCGTCTCGCCAGCCCGCATCATTGGTTCGAGGCTCCCCACTTGCTATGTGCAGATGCCATCGACTTGCAGAAAGGGGGCTGCGAAGATGCGCCTCTCGCAAATGCTGGCAAGAGACGGTATGGGAGTGATGGTGATCGTGACCCTCACCCTGTGTGCACCTTGTGTCGCTACCCCCGCCGCTATGGCGGCGGTCAACGGGGCTAACAGCACCCCCCAGGATCAGGCGCTGCGGAACAGCCTGTCCAACTATCTCGCGGGGGTGGAAGGAAGCTTCGGGATCGCTGTCATCGATCTGAACAACAGCCGTACCCTATCCATCGACGGCAATACCCCGTTCCCCGCCGCAAGCATGTACAAACTACTCGTGATGTACGAGGTGTATCGACTCATCGCCAGGGGGGATCTCTCCATGGACAACAGGCTGCTGATCACCGACGCCGATGCAATCGAGGAGGAGCCCGACGACGGTCTCTTCTCGGGGGACAATCCAACCATCGAGGAGGCCATTAACGCCATGATCACCATCAGCAGCAACGCTGCCGCGAGCGCTCTCACCAGACAAATCGGCGGTTCGCAGCAGATTGAGGCGGCCGCCAGAAGGTTGGGGATGGCCCAGACCACCCAGGTAGACGGCGAACTCTGGAGTACCCCTAACGACCTGGCCCACTTCTTCCAACTGCTGGCGAAGCGTTCCCTGGTGAACACGAGGGCGAGCGAGCAGATGTTGGATTTGCTGCTGCGGCAGAGCGTCAACGATCGACTCCCGGCCCTGCTGCCCAACGATGCCATCGTCGCCCACAAGACGGGAGAGGTGGACGACGTGCGCAACGACGGCGGCATCGTATATGGACCAAACGGAAGCTATGTCATCGTGCTGATGAGTAGAGGAGGCGTTCCAAACGACGAGGCATGGACGGAGGCCGTCGTATCCAAGATGATTTACTCACACTTTGGTCAATAGCCACACTCACGGTTGCCATTAGACGCCATTGCCTTCACAATATCCAGAGTTGGAGTCGCTGGCGGAGGATGCGCGCGAATGATCAATAGTCTTACCCCCGACTACCTTCGTCGGGAGAGCGGCATCCTGCTGCACCCTACCTCCCTGCCGGGGCCTCACGGCATCGGGGATCTCGGCACCGAGGCCCGAAGATTCGTCGACTTCCTCGAGGCAGCCGGCCAGCAGCTGTGGCAGATCCTTCCGCTGGGCCCCACCGGACTCGGCAACTCCCCCTACGCATCGCCCTCGGCGATGGCGGGGAATCCCCTGCTGATCTCTCTGGATACCCTGGTCAAGGAGGAGCTTCTGTCCAAAGAAGAGTTGGCGCAGGAGCACTACCTTCCCCATAAGCGGGTCGACTACGACGCGGTTGCCGCCTTCAAGCTCCCTCTGATCCAGCGGGCCTCCCGCCGCTTTCAGGCAGGCGCGACCCCCACCCAACGTTCGGAGTTCGAACAGTTCTGCGAGCAGCACGTCGTCTGGCTGGAGGACTTCGCCCTCTTCATGGCCATCAAGGAAGCGCATCACGGAGCAGCCTGGACTCGATGGGAACCCGAGATAGCTGCCCGTGATCCCAAAGCACTGGAGAGTTTGAAAGGGCAACTGGCGGAGCAGGTCCAGTTTCATCGCTTCGTCCAGTTCGAATTCTATAGGCAGTGGGGGGTGCTGAAGCGCTACGCCAACGAACGAGCTGTGCGGATCATCGGCGACATCCCGATCTTCGTGGCCATGGACAGCGCGGACGTGTGGTCGAGACCCGAGCTGTTCCACCTGGATGAGAAGGGCAATCCCACGGTGGTCAGCGGTGTCCCACCCGACTACTTCGCCAGGACCGGACAGCGTTGGGGAAATCCCCTCTACCGATGGGACAGGCTAGCTCGGGAGGGTTACAGATGGTGGATCCAGCGCTTTCAGGCGGTGCTCGCCCTCGTGGACCTGGTGCGGATCGATCACTTCCGTGGATTTCAGGCCTACTGGGAGGTGCCGGCCCAAAACAGAACGGCGGAACGCGGCCGATGGGTAGACGGACCGGGCGAAAGCCTCTTCAGAGCACTGGAAGCGGCGCTTGGCCCCCTACCGGTGATCGCGGAGGACTTGGGCATCATCACCCCGGACGTGGAAACCCTGCGTGACAGACTGCGCTTCCCGGGGATGAAGGTGCTGCAGTTCGCCTTCGGCAACGATGCTCGCAACCCCCACCTACCCCACAACTACCCCCGTCGCTGCGTGGTCTACACCGGCACCCACGACAACGATACCTCGGTTGGATGGTTCAACTCTCGCCCCCAGCAGGAACGACGCGCGGTCCTTCGCTACCTGGGAAAGGATCAGGCGGAGATCAACTGGGATCTGATGCGGCTGGCGTTTGCCTCGGTGGCGGATGTGGCCATGGCACCACTGCAAGACCTGCTGGGGCTTGGCAGCGCCGCGCGGATGAACCTACCGGGGCAACCGACCGGCAACTGGAGCTGGCGTTTCACCACCGACCAGCTGCGGCCCGACCTCGCGGGTCGCTTGAGAGAAATGACCTCCACCTACGGTCGAGGCTAACGGGGCCCCAGGATATGTAAGGGGGCGGTTGTACAACCGCCCCTGTGACCGTCTACTTCTTGTAGTAGTCGGCATTCTTTTGCAGGAAGCTCTGCCATTTCTCCGGCAGTTCGGCATCGGAGGTGATGGCATTCACGGGGCAGACCGACTCGCAGGCACCGCAATCGATGCATTCATCGGGATTGATGTAGAGCTGCTCCGAGGTCGCGTATCCATCCTCTTCCTTCGTCGGATGGATGCAATCCACCGGACACACCTCCACACACGCGGTGTCCTTGACTCCGATACATGGCTCGTTGATAACGTAGGTCACGGGATCCTCCTTTTCACCTGCTCCCGGCGACATCGGCAACTGCCGACCCGCGTATCCCGCGGTGTGGCAGGACAACGTTGCCATCAATGTACAACGTCGGTCAGCCCCTTTGCAACAGTTTATTGGAGCCGCTCAGCCGTCGAAATCAGCTGGTTAACCGTGTTAGAAACCTGCCGGCTCCCCTCGGCCGTCTGGCGCGTCACCTGCTCGATCTGGCGGATTGTGCTCACCACCTGCTCACTGGCGCTCTGCTGCTGCTGCGTGGCCAGCAGCATCTCCCTGGCGGCGCTCGCGACCTCTTCCACCGTTTCCACTATCTGAGCTATCGCATCCCCTGCTCCACGGCCCAGACTGGCCCCAACCTCCACATCTGCCTCGCTCTTCTCCGCTGCCAGCACCGTGGAGCTGGCAGCCCGCTGGATCTCGGCCACCGCAACCCTCACCTGGTGGGCCGCACTCTTCGCCTCGGTGGCCAACTCCTTCACCTGGCTGGCCACCACACTGAATCTACGACCATATTCGCCCGCCGCCGCGCTCTCGATAGCCGCGTTCAGGGCAAGCAGATGGGTGCGGTCGGCTATCTCGGAGATAACCTCGATGATCTCGCCAATGGCCTGCGTCTTCTGACCCAGCGTCAGGTTCTTCTCGGCGACGGTGCGCACTTCGGAACGGATCCTGTCCAGTCCGGCGATCGTCTCCTCCACGGCCTGATGCCCGGACTCCGCCGCCGCCAAAGCGCTGGATACCTGCCGGGACACCTGAGCGCTGTTGGCGGCTATCTGGCTGGCTGCCCGGCTCAGCTCCTCCATCGCGGCGACAATCTCACCCATCGCTGCGGCCTGCTCCGTGGAACCGTTGGCCTGCTCTACCGAAGTGGTGGCCAGCTCTTTGGCCATGACCCTGATCTCGCCCGCAACCACAGCGCTCAGCTGAGTTCTGCTCTCGATCTCTTGTTTGGCGGCGGCCAGTTCGGCAGCTCGCTGCTCGATCTCGGCCTTGGCCATCCTCAGCTCCTGAGCCTGCCGTTCCGCCTCCACGGCCCGCGATTCCGTCTGAACCAGTGCACTTCTCA